>JAZQZO010000173.1:0-27202 GCA_045634065.1 Acutalibacteraceae bacterium | reverse complement strand
GCTGAGGGTGCTGTCAACACCGCCGCTCATTCCGACTAAAACCTTCTTTTTCATATTCCGTACCTCGCATTAGTTTCTGTTGAAATTTTATCATAATAGTGAGTTTTAGTCAACAAAAAGCGCCAAGGAAAACTCTGCAAGAGAATCCGGGCGCTTTTATAGGTTAGTTTAAGCGGGAGGGGCGGCTCCGCTGCCTGCCGAAGGCAGGCGCGTGAGTGCTGCGCACTCACGAAAAGCACCTTCGGTGCTTTTGCGGAGCCGCAACCTGCCTTTTTATGAAACTCATAATTCAGGAAAGGAAATCCCGGCAAAAATGAAAATAAATCTTTTATTAATATCGGTTTTTACATTGACATTTTTCGCCTGCTGTGTTAAAATAACTTGAAATGTAAATCACGGCAAGGGAACTTGCATTAACCTCGTTGTAACGAAGTGTAGGCTTCCTTGCAAAGGGTTATTTTTTTATAAATTCAGGAGGTAGATTATGAAAGCGTTTAAAGCGAAAAGCCTTTATACAAATGGCTGTTTATCATCTCTTCCATTAGCTACAGAAAACGGAATTGTTGTTTCTTCAGATGGCCTTCAAGGGGATATTATTTCTTTTGACGGTATGTATATTTTTCCCGGTTTTGCAGATGTACACGTTCATTTGCGAGAGCCGGGTTTTTCTTATAAAGAAACCATAAAGACAGGCACTCTTGCTTCAGCTCACGGTGGGTACACTGCCGTATGCTCAATGCCTAATTTAAATCCCGTACCCGACAGCGTGGAAAATCTCAGACAGCAGCTCTCTATCATAGAGAAAGATGCTTGCATACACGTTTATCCCTACGGCTCAATCACTGTGGGTCAGATGGGCGAAGAACTCAGCGATATGGAAGGTATGGCTGAAAATATCATTGCATTCTCTGACGACGGCAGAGGTGTGCAGAGTGACGAACTTATGGAGCAGGCTATGCTTAAGGCTAAGGCTCTGGGTAAGATGATAGTTGCCCACTGTGAGGTCAATGAGTTACTCAAGGGCGGTTATATTCACGACGGTGAATATGCTAAGGCTCACGGTCACAGAGGCATCTGCTCTGAAAGCGAATGGAAGCAGATTGAAAGAGACTTAAAACTCGTAGAAAAAACAGGTTGCTCATATCACGTCTGTCATATTTCCACTAAAGAGAGTGTTGAGATTATCCGAAAGGCTAAGGCAAAAGGTCTTGATGTCACCTGTGAAACAGGTCCTCACTATCTTATTCTTGATGACAGCGATTTGCAGGAGCACGGCAGATTCAAGATGAATCCTCCTCTTCGCGCAAAAGAAGACAGACTCGCTCTCATCGAGGGTATCAAAGACGGTACAATCGATATGATTGCAACAGACCACGCCCCCCACTCAGCCGAAGAAAAAGGCAGAGGACTTGAAAAGAGTATGATGGGTGTTGTGGCTATTGAAACTGCATTCCCGCTTATGTACACTTACTTTGTTGAGACAGGTGTTATCACCCTTGAAAAGCTCATTGAACTTATGAGCATTAACCCAAGAAAACGCTTCGGCATCGGTGGCGGTACCGACGAGGGTCAGAGTGCAGATTTCACAGTTGTGAATCTCGACGAAGAATATACAATCAACCCAGACGAGTTTTACTCAATGGGTAAAGCAACTCCCTTTGAAGGCTATAAGGTCAAGGGCAGAATAGTCCACACATATATCGGTGGCGAAAAGATTTTTTAAGGAGAGTACAAAATGAAACAAGGAATTTATACTGTGCTGAGTAATGTTGCTCTGACCGACAGTGTTTATAAAATGGTGCTTGAGGGTGATACCTCAGCTCTGACAGCACCGGGTCAGTTTGTCAACCTGACAGTTGAGGGTCTGTATTTAAGACGCCCCATTTCAGTTTTTGACTGGGATGGCACAACTATCAGTATTATATATAAAGTAGTAGGTGAGGGTACCGAAAAAATGGCTCAGTGGCCTGTAGGCTATAAGTGCGATGTTCTCACAGGTCTAGGCAACGGCTTCGATATGTCAAAGAGTGGCGACGAACCCGTACTCATCGGCGGTGGCGTCGGTATTCCTCCTATGTTCGGTCTTTGCAAGAGACTTATCGCTCAGGGCAAAAAGCCAAAGGTTATCCTCGGCTTCAATAAAGAAAGCGAAATCTTCTGCGAAGAGGACTTCAAGGCTATCGGTGCAGAAACCTATATCACAACTGTTGACGGTTCAGTGGGTATCAAGGGTTTTGTAACAGATGCTCTCAAAGATATGAATTATACATACTTCTACACCTGCGGTCCTATGCCTATGTTCAAGGCTATTGAAAACACTGCAGTGGGTAGCGGACAATACAGCTTCGAAGAAAGAATGGGCTGTGGTTTCGGTGCTTGTATGGGTTGCAGCTGCAAGACAAAATACGGTAATAAGAGAATCTGCAAAGACGGCCCCGTACTTGAAAGGGAGGAGATAATATGGTAAACACAAAGGTTAATCTTTTAGGCTTAGAGCTTGACAATCCTGTTATCCCGGCTTCAGGTACTTTCGGCTTCGGCTATGAATATGCAGAGCTTTACGATATCAACTGCCTTGGCTCAATTTCTTTCAAGGGTACCACTTTAGAAAGCCGTTTCGGTAACCCAACACCCCGTATTGCAGAATGTACAATGGGTATGATCAACTCAGTAGGTCTGCAGAATCCCGGTGTAGAAAAGGTTATCAGCGAAGAACTTCCCAAGCTCAAGGCTGTATACAATAAGAAAGTTATCGCCAATGTCGGCGGTTTCTCTATTGAGGAATATCAGAAATGTGCTTCGCTTCTTGATAAAGAAGATCAGGTAGGCATCCTAGAAATCAACATCAGCTGTCCCAATCTTCACGCAGGCGGTAAAAACTTCGGTGTATCAGCAGATGGTGCTGCAGAGGTTATCAAAGCTGTAAAGCAGGTGGTAAGTAAGCCCGTACTTGCAAAGCTCACACCCAACGTAACAGATATAACTGAAATCGCTATGGCTTGTGAAGAAGCAGGCGCAGACGGTATCAGTATGATTAACACTCTTCTCGGTATGAGAATTGACCTTAAGACAAAGAAGCCTGTTATCGCTAATAAGATGGGCGGTTTCTCAGGTCCTGCAATTTTGCCTGTGGCCCTGAGAGCTGTTTATCAGGTTTATGAAAAGGTGAATATCCCCATCGTTGGTATGGGCGGTATCTCATCAGCTAAAGATGTCATCGAAATGATGCTCGCAGGTGCCACAGCCGTTCAGGTCGGTGCCGCTAACTTAGTAAATCCCTTTGCTTGCCGTGATATCATAAACGATCTTCCCGGAGCAATCGAAAAATATAATATCACAGATTTAAATGAAATTATCGGAGGTGCTCACTAATGGGTAGAGATGTAATTGTTGCTTGCGATTTCAGCAGCAAAGAAGAAGTACTTTCATTCCTTGACAAGTTTCAGGGCAGAAAGCCTTTCGTAAAAATCGGTATGGAACTCTTCTATGCAGAAGGTCCCGAAATAGTTAAAGAAATCAAGAAAAGAGGTCACAAGATTTTCCTTGACCTCAAGCTTCACGATATTCCCAACACAGTTAAAAAGTCAATGAGCGTTCTTTCTAATCTTGATGTTGACATTACCAACCTCCACGCAGGCGGTACAAAGCGTATGATGGAAGCAGCACTCCAGGGTCTTACAAGAGAAGACGGCACAAGACCTCTTCTTATCGCTGTTACACAGCTGACATCAACAGATCAGGAAAGTATGGAAAACGATCTTCTCATAAAAGAGCCTATCGATAAGGTTGTTATGCACTACGCTAAGAACGCTGCTGATGCAGGTCTTGACGGTGTTGTTTGCTCACCTCTTGAAGCAGGCAAGGTTCACGATATCTGCGGTAAGGACTTCCTTACAATTACTCCCGGTGTACGCTTTGCAGACGGAGACATCGGCGACCAGAAGAGAGTTATGACTCCTGCTCAGGCTAAGGAAATCGGCTCAGACTACATCGTTGTCGGCAGACCCATTACTGCAGCAGCAGATCCCGTTGCAGCATATGAAAGATGCCTTGCTGAATTCGTAGGCTGATAAATAAGTATATTTATATAAAAGAAAGGATAGATTAACAATGAAAAAGCTTATCGCTAAAGATTTACTTTCAATCGGCGCAGTTTTCCTTCGCCCTGAACAGCCCTTTACATGGGCAAGCGGCATCAAAAGCCCTATTTACTGCGACAACAGACTTACACTCACATCACCCGCAGTACGTACAGATGTAGAAACAGGCGTTGCAAAGACTATCCTTAAGTACTTCCCTGAATGTGAAGTTATTATGGGTACTTCAACTGCAGGTATCGCACACGCAGCTATCGTAGGTCACATCCTTGGTCTTCCTATGGGTTATGTAAGAAGCGGCCACAAGGACCACGGCAGAGGCAACCAGATCGAAGGTAAACTCGAAAAGGGTCAGAAGGTAGTTGTTGTTGAGGATCTTATCTCAACAGGCGGCAGTGTTCTCGAAGTTGTTGAAGTTCTTCGTGAAGCAGGCGCAGAAGTTCTCGGTGTTGCATCAATCTTCACCTACGGTATGAAGAAGGGTATCGACAGAATGGCTGCAGCAAACGTAATCAACTATTCACTTTCAAATCTCGATGCAGTTGCAGAAGTTGCAGCTGAAGAAGGCTATATCGAAAAAGAAGACATCGCTCGTCTTCTCAAGTTCAGAGACAATCCCTCAGACGAAAGCTGGATAGGTGGTAATGCATAATGAGAAGTGTTATTAATATTCTTGATTTATCAGTAGAAGAAATCGACGCTCTTATTGCTACAGCTAATGATATTATCGCTAACCCCAAAAAGTACAGCGAGGTTTGTCACGGCAAGAAGCTCGCAACTCTTTTCTTTGAACCCTCAACAACAACAAGACTCAGCTTTGAGGCTGCTATGTATGAACTCGGTGGCAATGTTTTAGGCTTTTCCGAGGCTTCATCTTCATCAGCATCCAAGGGCGAAAGCGTAGCTGATACCACAAAAATGGTTAACTGCTATGCTGATATCATCGCTATGCGTCACCCGAAAGAGGGTGCACCTCTTGTAGCGTCGATGCATTCAAAGATTCCCGTTATCAATGCAGGTGACGGCGGTCACAATCACCCCACTCAGACTCTCACCGACCTTCTTACCATCACCCGTAAAAAGGGCAGACTCAAGGATTTCACTATCGGTTTCTGCGGTGACCTTAAGTTCGGCAGAACAGTACACTCACTTATCACCGCTCTTGCTCGCTACACAGGTATCAAAATTGTTCTTATCTCACCTGACGAGCTCAAACTTCCCTCCTATGTTAAAAAAGATGTGCTCGTTAAGCAGGGCATCGAATATGTTCAGACAACTGCTCTCGAATCGGTACTTCCCGAGCTTGATGTTCTCTATATGACTCGTGTTCAGAGAGAGCGTTTCCTCAGTGAAGAAGAGTACATCAGACTTCGCGATAGCTATATTCTCACAGCTGAAAAGCTCAAGAAGGCTAAAGAAGATCTTATTGTACTTCACCCCCTGCCAAGAGTTAACGAGATTTCCGTTGACGTTGACGACGACCCCAGAGCTTGCTACTTTGAGCAGGCACTTTGTGGCAAGTACATCAGAATGGCTCTTATTATGGAGCTTCTCGGCTTAAAAGCGGAATAAGAGGGAGGAAGTAAAATGAATATAGATTCAATTAAGGACGGCGTTGTGATCGACCATATTACAGCAGGCAATGCTATGAGAATTTACCATCTTTTAGGCTTTGATAAGCTGGAATGCAGTGTTGCTATCATCAAAAATGTCAGCAGCAAAAAGATGGGCAAAAAGGACATTATCAAGATTGACAGCAACATTCCTCTCAATTTTGAAGCTCTCGGTTTTATCGATCCCGGTGTAACAATTGATGTTATCCGTGACAGCAAGCTGGTTGAGAAGAGAAGCGTTGACCTTCCTGAAAAGCTTCACGGTGTACTCAGATGTAAGAACCCCAGATGCATCACTTCCTGCGAACAGGAACTCGAGCAGATTTTTACTCTTACAGACAGAGAAAACAGAGTTTACAGATGTATGTACTGTGAGGCAAAAGCATAATTCAATTATGAATTAGGACGGTGGCATTTAGCTGCCGTCTTTTTTTGTACGCGGGGGAGTGGGTGCTATAAAAAAGAAAAAATCCGCCCACAAAAGTGAACAGATGATGAAACTCCCAAAGCAGATAACAAATCAAGGCGGTGGCATTGTATGCAATCTGTAGCAGGTGGAATGTAATCCTTACAAAGAAAGGTATGTAATCAATCCGAAGAAATGCATACACTTGTGGTGATGACATACAGCCTAGCTGATTACATACGCCTTAAGGCGATTACATACCAATCCTTCGGATTGGATAAAAAAATTCCCATTCAAAAGAACGGGAATTTTTTTGGTGAGGATGACTGGGCTCGAACCACCGACCCCTTGCATGTCAAGCAAGTACTCTGACCAACTGAGCTACACCCTCAAGTATTAACTCTGATGATTATATCACATAGCAATATGGTTGTCAATGAGCTGATTAATATTATTTTTAATATTGTAATCCTACATCATATTACTCACTATTTCTGAATAAAATTATTGACTTGTAATAAAAAGCGTGTTATAATAAACCGAACAAACTCATAGGAGGTTAATACCATGAAGCGTATTAAGACAATGGAAACAAAAAATCTTTGCAATTCAGCTAAGAACGGCGGTTGCGGTGAATGCCAGACATCATGTCAGTCAGCGTGTAAGACAAGCTGCGGTATCGCTAATCAGCAGTGCGAAAGCAAGCAGAAATAATTATTGATTTTTGAGATGTGCCGCCGACCTAAACTCGGTGGCATTTTTCCGTAATGAAAGGTAGAATGAAAATGATACATTCCTATAAACTCGGCGGTCTGAATATCGTACTCGACATCTGTTCAGGCTCGGTACATGTAGTTGACGAGGTTGCTTATGATATAATCGGGCTTTATGAGAGTGAAAGTAAAGAGAATATCATCACTCAGATGCTGGAGAAATATGCGGACAGAGACGATGTTACAAAAGAAGAGCTTGAGCTTTGCTTCGAGGATATTGAGGAGCTTAAGTCTCAGGGCAAGCTCTTTTCAGAAGACACCTTTGAGCCTATGGCAGGTGACCTCAAAAAAAAGAGTGCGGGTATCGTAAAGGCTCTTTGTATGCATATTGCTCACACCTGTAACCTCAACTGCTCCTACTGCTTTGCAAGTCAGGGCAAGTATCACGGTGACAGAGCTATGATGAGCTTCGAGGTGGCAAGCAGGCTTTTGACTTCCTCATTGCCAATTCGGGTACAAGAAGAAATCTTGAGGTTGACTTCTTCGGCGGTGAGCCTCTTATGAATTTCGATGTGGTAAAAGAGCTTGTAGCTTATGCAAGAAGCATCGAGAAAGACCACGGCAAAAACTTCCGTTTCACACTGACAACTAACGGCGTACTCATTGACGATGATGTTATCGACTTTGCTAATAAAGAAATGAGCAATGTTGTTCTGAGTCTCGACGGCAGAAAAGAAGTACACGACCGTTTCCGCGTTGACTATAACGGCAAGGGTAGCTGGGAAAAGATTGTTCCCAAATTCCAGAAGCTTGTTGAAGCACGTGACGGCAAAAACTATTATATGAGAGGTACCTTTACTCATCATAACCCCGACTTCCTTGAGGATATCAAAGAGATGCTGTCTCTCGGTTTCAAGGAGCTGAGTATGGAGCCTGTTGTCTGTGCTGCTGACGACCCCTCTGCTCTTACAGATGAGGACTTACCCATAGTTATGAAGCAGTACGAGGAACTTGCTGAGCTTATGCTTAAAAAGCACAAGGAGGGTGACGGCTTCACCTTCTATCACTATATGATTGACCTTAAGGGCGGTCCTTGTATCTATAAGAGAATCTCAGGCTGCGGTTCAGGTACAGAGTATATGGCTGTTACTCCCTGGGGTGATCTTTACCCCTGCCATCAGTTTGTAGGCGAAGAGAAATACAGACTTGGCGATGTATGGAAGGGCGTCACAAACACTGACATTCAGAACGAATTCGCAGAGTGTAATGTGTACACCCGTGAAGAATGCCGTAAATGTTGGGCAAGACTTTACTGCTCAGGCGGTTGCGCAGCCAACGCGTACCACGCAACAGGCAGCGTAAAAGGCATCTATGCTACAGGCTGTGAGCTTTTCAAAAAGAGAATGGAATGCGCAATTATGCTTGAAGTTGCAAAGACCTTAGGTGAATAAAATGAACACTCCACTCAGTGATTTTCTCGAAAAATATTCGGCTGAACATAAGGTGCGTTTTCATATGCCCGGTCATAAGGGCAGACTTTTTACAGGTACCGAAGAGCTTGATATTACAGAGGTCGACGGTGCCGATGTGCTTTACAGTGCTTCGGGTGTCATAAAGGAGAGTATGGATAACGCCTCGGCTCTTTTCGGTACGGCTAAAACTCTCTACAGTACCGAGGGGTCGTCCCTTTCTATAAGGGCTATGGTGTATCTTATTAAGCTTTACGCTCTGAGTAAGGGCGAAAAGCCTGAGATATTGGCTTTTCGAAATGCACATAAGACCTTCATTACTGCTTGCGCCCTTACAGATACACAAATCACCTGGCTTTACGGCAATGGCAATAAGGGTATCACCTGTTGTGATATTGATGCCGAACAGGTAAAGGATTATCTCGATAAAAGGTCTACTCTTCCTACGGCACTTTATGTGACTTCTCCGGACTATCTGGGTAATATGGCTGATATCAAGGCTCTCAGTGAGCTTTGCAAAGAAAAAGGCATAATCCTTGCGGTTGATAACGCCCACGGAGCTTATCTTAACTTCCTGCCTGAAAATCTTCACCCGATAAATCTTGGTGCTGATATATGCTGTGATTCGGCACACAAGACCCTGCCGGTACTCACAGGGGGAGGGTATCTTCATATCGGCAGGAAAGCACCCTCACTTTTCACTGAAAAGGCGGAATATGCGCTTTCGCTTTTTGCCTCAACGAGTCCGTCATATCTGATTATGCGCTCACTTGATATGGCTAACAGATACCTGTCTTCGACTTATAGTGAAAGTCTCACAGCTTTTACCGAAAGGGTACGAAGCCTTAAAGAAAGCCTCATAGCAAAGGGCTATTATTTCCTTGGTGATGAGCCGATCAAGCTGACTTTCCATAGCAAAAAATACGGCTACAAGGGTACGGAATTGGCAGAGTATCTGTTAAGTAAAAACATAGTCTGTGAGTTCAGTGATGAAGATTACACGGTGCTTATGCTCACGCCCTCAAACAGTGAAGATGAGCTTTCCTATCTGCTGAAAGCCCTCTCTGATTTGCCAAAGAAAGCGGAAATATCAGAAAAACCGCCTCATATAACGGCACCTGAAAGAGTGCTTGCTTTAAGTGAGTGCATTTATATGTCAACGGAAAAAATCGCAACTGAGTCTGCTGTGGGCAGAATCTGCGGTGCTGTCAATGTCAGCTGTCCGCCTGCTGTGCCTGTTGTTATTGCAGGGGAGAGAATAGGCGAGAGTGAAAAGGCACTGCTTGACTATTACGGCGTGACAGAGATTGAAGTTATAAGTGAATAAGAATGAAAGAGATAAGGGTTATCCTTGTCTCTTTTTTTGTGTGTAATTGAATAAAGTGTTGATTTTTTTGCATATTGTTGCTAAAATAAAGAAAATATTATTACGAGGTGTATAAAAATGAAAAAAACATTAGCACTTATTCTTACAGTTATTATGGTTTTATCCATAATGCCTATGGCTTTTGCTAAGCGAGCTGTATATTCGCCTGAAATTGAGGAGTATATTGATAATTTTGCAAGAGTGACTTCGATTTTAACTTATAACTTATATGAACCCAGAGAGCAGCATATCGAAGTTTATGAAATGATGTCAGAAGTTGTGGATAATTTAAATTTGGCGGATATTGGTTACGATACTCTTATTAATATTGAAGCGGATGGACGTTTAGATGAAATTATTGCTTTAAACGAGAGCCTTGATAAGGCTTTTGCCGAGATTGATAAAAAAATTGCAGACGGTGAAATGGTTTGTGTTGTCGACTCTCATGAATTAAGTAAAATGATGTACTATATAGCTTTTCATTACAGTTCAGAAGCTTGTGAGGATTTAAAGCATAGAACTATACAATTCAACAGCGAAAAATATATTAATATCTCTACCGAGGTTGAAATTGCTTCTGAGCAATTAGAAAAAATTCAACAAGAGCGTACAGCTACTCAGGCTGATTTTGATGCAGCTATGGAAAAGATAAAACCTTTTTATGAATCAGTGATTGCTTGTCTTGACGGCAATCACCCCTATGGCGAATATGTATCAAACAATGATGCAACAGAAGAAGCTGACGGCACAAAGACAGCAACCTGTGAATACTGCGGTGCAACCGATACAATAACCGACGAGGGCACAAAGCTTGAAAAGGAAGAAGAACCAAAAGAAGAACCAGAAGAGGAAAAGGTATCATTCTTTGAAATGATTTTTGCTCTTATAAAAGAGTTCTTCGAAAAAATCTTCTCGATTTTTAAATAAGATTTGAAAGCGAATATATAACAACAAAGGCAACTACCTCTTCGTAGTTGCCTTAAACTTTTGTATTAAGTTATCAGTCTTCGTATCTCTTTCTCATACCGTCGACAACGTCAGGGAGGTTGGTGATGATGCCGTCGGCGCCCCAACGAAGAAGATTGTCGATGATAATGGGGCTGTCAACAGTCCAGGGGTTAACCTCGAGGCCTGCTGCGTGAGCCTTTTTGATGTAGTCTTCGTTGACAAAAATGAACTGAGGGTGAAGAGCGTCACAGCCGATGCTCATAGCGAAGTCGATGGGTCTCCAGGCCATAGTAGCAGTGATGAGTCTGGTGGGTGAATAAAGGAAACCTGTCTTGCACTTTTTGTCGATCTGCTTAGCTTCAACAAGGAGCTTTGGGTCGAAAGATGAAATGAGGAGCTTGTCCATAAGGTCGTGTTCTTTGACAGCTCTGAGGGTCTTTCTCACAATAGCAGTCTGCTTGCCCTTGGGTGACTTGATTTCGATATTGAGAACGTCGATGTTTGTCTCAGCAACATAGTCAAGGAATTCGTCTAATGTGGGTATCTCTGTGCCCTGGAATTTCTTGCTGAAATATGAACCGAAGTCATAGCTCTTAAGCTGTGAGAGTACCATATCTGAAATATTGCCGTTACCGCTTGAAGTCTCGTCAATGGTATAGTTGTGGCAAAGTACAATAGTGCCGTCTTTAGTGATATGTACGTCTGTCTCAAAACCTTGCGCACCGAGTTCAGTAGCCTTTCTGAAAGCGGGCATTGTGTTCTGGGGAGCGTATTTGTTAGCGCCTCTGTGGCAAATAATCTTAGTTTCTGCCATTTTGTCATTCACCTCTCCTAAGGATTTGTAATCTTTGTAATTATAGCACTTGCGGGGATAAAAATCAATGATTTTGCAATCTTTTGATAAAATATTAAAATATTGCCATAAGGCAGATTAACAGGCAGTACCCTGCCGATTGTGCGAGTCGGTGGGTACTGCCTTAGTTTTATCTGAAAAATTTAATGGTTTCCACAGGTGGGAGTCCGAGGTTTTTCAGGGCATCATAACCGAGTCTGATATGGTCCTCTTCGAGATAGTCTGAGGGGGCGTGGGCGTCAATGCCGACTATTGTCTTTGGTTTCAGCACTGATGCTATCTTCCAGAATTCAGGGTCAGGATAGCCGGGCTTGCCGTCAGCTATTCCGTGCTTGATACCGAGAAGATTATATTCAAGGGGAGTGTCTGTTTTTATAGCTGTGTTGATGATGTCTTCCGACACTTTCTTGCAGTGTTCATCGAAGCTGTCGTAACCGCGCATAAATAAGTCGGGGTGCGCCACATAGGAGAAAAGACCTGTTTCCATAGCTTCGACAACATCGTCACGGTATTTATATATATCTTCGGGGGTGTTAAGAGAGCCGTTGTAGGTGCCGCCGGGTTCATCGATAGCAAAGTGATGACCGAGGATAATGTAGTCGATTTCGAGCTCTTCAATTGCACTCTTGAGCCAGGGAATATACTTGCTGAAATATTCGCACTCGAGACCGAGTTTGATGCTGATTTTGTCCTTGTACTTCTCACGAAGCGCCTTTACACTGTCGCAGTAATCTTTCAGCTGATCCTCGCGCATTCTCATATGAGAGACGAAGTCCGAGTCGAACTTCCAGGGTGTATGGTCAGCGAAGCCGATTTCGTCAAAGCCTGCCTCTATAGCAGCGATAACATATTCTTCGTCAGCACCTCTTGCGTGAAGGCAACGGCTTGTGTGAGTATGGTAGTTGTATTTCATCTTTTTTCAGACCTTTCTGAGGGAATAAATTGGGGTTTAGGGGGAGGAATTAACCGATACCGCCCATAAGTGCGCCTGCAACGAGAACGAGGATGCACAGACCGCAGAAGACATATTTGCAAAGGGGATAGAACCAACCTCCGATGGGCTTTGTTCTTGCCTTGTTGACTTCTTTTTCTACGAACTTCTTGCCCAGCACCCAGAAGAACATAATGCCAGCAAGACCTGCGCCGAGAGGGCAGATGTAGATTGAAACGATATCCATCCAGTCAGAAACGATGCCCTGAATCAGCAGTGAAATGCCGAGACCCACAGCGCCGACAATAAGACAGGCAGGTACTCTGCCGAGCTTAAGACGCTCCTGCAAGGTTGCAATGGGAGTTTCATAGAGGTTAATGAGTGATGTCAGACCTGCGAAGAAAACTGCCACAAAGAAGATTATTGCTATAATTTCACCGCCGGGCATACCCTTGAAGAGATTAGGCAGGAATATGAACATAAGTCCGGGGCCACCCTGGTCAAGCTGTGCGCCTGTTGTTGCCATAGCAGGGATAATAACAAGACCTGCAAGCAAAGCTGCCATTGTGTCGAAGAAAGCAACATTTCTTGCCGAACGGGGGATATCTTCTTTGTCTGAGAGATATGAGCCGTAAATGAGAGTTCCGTTGCCTGCAATTGAAAGTGAGAAGAATGCCTGACCGAGAGCGTAAATCCAGGTTTTTATATTCAGCAGAGCTGAGAAATCAACGCTGAAAATATACTTGTAGCCATCTCTTGCACCGTCCTGGAAGGCGATATAAATGCCGAGCCCCAGGAAAAGGAAGAAGAACAGTGGCATCATAATCTTGTTTGCCTTTTCAATGCCTGAACCAACGCCGAAAAGAAGAATTGCGAAAGCGATAACAACAGCTACAATCTGCCATATGTTATTGCCGAAAGATGATGCCATACCGCCGAAAGCACCTGCAAAGCTGTCAACGTTTTCCGGTGAGAGGGTGGTGCCTGTAAAAGTGCCAACCATATATTTTAAAATCCAGCCCATAACTACCGTGTAGCCTATGGCGAGAGCGAGAGACCCGAGAGCAGGAATAGTACCGATAGCCTGACCGAGTTTTTTCTTGCCCTTGGTTTCCATAGCATAACCGAAAGCATCTATGGGGCCTGAGCGTGTCGCACGGCCGAAACTCATTTCACCGATAACACCTGTAGAACCGATGAGTACAACAAAAATGAAATAGGGTATTAAAAATGCACCGCCACCGAAGAGAGATACTCTCGTGGGGAAAAGCCAGATGTTGCCCATACCTACGGCTGAGCCGATGCAAGCCATAATAAAGCCCCAGCGACTTGCAAAAGAATCGCGTCTTTTTTCCATAAAATCCGCCTCCTTATAAAGTAAATATAACTTATGATATCACATTGAAGTAAATATATCAAATATTTTTTCGTATGTTTTGTAAAAAACATTGTGCTTTCGTGACGAAAATGAAAACTTGTGATTTTTTCAATACATAGTGTTGCATTTTGTTTTTTGTGATAGTATAATGTGTGTGCAGTAAATTTCAGGGAGGTCTATTATGGAAAAGAAAGCTGACGGCAGAAGAGTAAGAATGACAAAAATGCTTCTTAAAAATGCCCTTATAGATATAATGAAAAACAAGTCAATTCATCTTGTCAGTATAAAAGAAATATGCGAAGAGGCAGATGTCAACAGAAGCACCTTTTATCGCCACTATAACACACAGTATGACCTTTATGATGAAATAATAGATGATATTTCCAACGATATCGGAAGTATCTATCAGAATGATTTGACCACGGTGGAATTTCTGACCAAGGTTCTGGAATATATCGAAAGCAAACGAGACACTTTCCTGGTTATTCTCAGTGATAACGGCAAGGTGACCCTGGGCGAAGCCTTTGTTCTTTTCACAGGCAGATTTATGGATCACAACAATACAAGTGAGCTTGTAACTTATGTTATGGAATTTATCGCAGCAGGCTTTACAAGTACCGTATGGTCCTGGCTGAAAAAGGAAAACAGACGCCCTGCAAGTGATGTAGCGAGAATGCTCCACAATCTTATGATGCACGGTCTTGGCAGAGTAACAAGGCTTTCAGGTATAATAAAAGAAAACAAAAAAACTGAAAAATAAGAGGAAAGTAAAACGCAGAGATGAATCTCTGCGTTGATTTTTTATATTTCTTCAAGAATTTTTCTACAAAAGAAAGCTATAACCAAAGTTACAATCAGGTTAATCGCTGCCATAGCGGAGAAAGCAAAAACCAGATAGAAAGGCATCATCATTCCTAATGCAACACCTGCCATAATACCGGGCATAGAGAAAATCATAATAAAGAGGAAATAGAACAGTACGGCAAGTTTTGCCTTATCGGAAAAGCCGAAAATCTTTTTAATCAGCAGATTAAGGGCTATAAGCATAAGACCGAAGCTGACCCTTGCAAGAATCATTCCTATAATATCGCTCACGCTGAGATAGCAGATGAAATACATAGGCACACAGCACAGGATACTCTCCAAAATAATTGAGGGAATATCGCTTCTGACCATATGAAGGAGCTTTTTATAAGAGGATTCGGGAATGAGATAGATATAAGGCAGGCTCAGTTCTTTTGCCCATCTGCCTGCAACAACAGTCATAGTCATCAGATAAACGTTCAGTGCAAAAACAGCAATCGGTTCATCACTGAAAACAAAACAAAAAACCAGGTTAAAAGCGATTACTACAAGAGAAGTGTTTGACAGAACGAACTTTTTGCTTCTGCGGTTTTCGATTCTGTGTTTTTCATATATGACACCGGCACCCTGACCTTTGTTAAGTCCTGTCTTGCCGGTCTTGATATTTTTCGGGGTACTCTCGGCGGCTTTGCCCTCTTTTCTTGCAGAGATAGCAGAGAAAGAGTTTTCGGTGCTTTTGAGGACATCTTCATAGTAGTCGCCGTTGATGAAGTTAACGGCAAGTCTGTAAAGACACCAGAAAACTATGCAATAGATAAGACCGCAAATCACAGGCTGTACCCTGCCGTCTATTGCACCCTCAACTGCAAAGGCGACCATACCGCTGACAGGGAAGAATTTCGCGGCGGTGTTGCCTGCCACTGATACGAGATTTCCGATTGTGATACCGCCCATTGAGAAGCAAAGATAAAGTCCGTATGCGACGAAACATAAGATAATGCCCGTGTAAATGCTCTTGAGGGCTTTGCACTTTTTGTCGTCGCCGGAGGTGTAGGAGTAAATCACCATAGCTGTCATCTGAGCCAGAAACACGGTGACACCGTAGCCTATGAGAATATAGACAAGGGTCTCGAAGCCTACTCCGTAGGTGGTGCATACAGTACCCGACTGATAGAGAATGAAAAATCCAAGCATAAGTGAGCGTCCCAACTGCTGAATGAGACCATAGGAGAGGACAGTGCTTTGCTTTAAAGGTGAAGTGAAGATGAGATTTACATCTTGCATAGTGAACATAGACGCACCGTTATAGAATCCGTTTTTGCTTATAAGGACAAACACGAGACTGTAGAGAGCGAAGATAATGGCATAAAGCTCCCTAATATCTCTGACATAGGGTGAACCCTCATATTCAGCTGAGTTAACAGCCGAAAAAATAATAAGGCAAAGAAACAGTGCTGAAATTATAAGTCTTGAAGGCTTTTTGAAAAATTCAATTATGCTGTTTTTTAATTTCTTTACGGTGAGATAGACCAGAGCTTTCAATTCTTATCACCGCTTTCTGTGATGTTGAAGAATACTTCTTCAAGGCTTTCGGTTGAATCGTCGATGGTCTTTTTGGCTTTAAGCTTGCCGCCTACCATAATATAAGCAGTGTCCCAGAAGTTTTCAACACTGTCCAGCATATGGGTGCTGATAAGAACACTTGCACCGTCGTTTTTCAGCTCCACGAAAATATCTTTGAGCTGTTTGATAGCGTGAGGGTCAAGACCTACCATTGGCTCATCGAAGATAACAACCTTAGGTTTGTGAACAAGGGCACAGCAGATTGACAGCTTTTGCTGCATACCTTTTGAAAGCTCTTTGCCGAGCTTATCTTTTTTATCCAGAAGCTCGAAGCGACTGAGAAGCTCATCGCCGTAGCCGTCATCAGTCATATTATAGGCGCGAAGCATAAACTGCAGATGCTCGCCAACTGTCAGCATATCATAAACAGCAGGCATTTCGGGAATATATCCGATGAGCTTTTTTGCCTGGGTGGATTTATTTTTCAGTCCCTCTATGGTGATTTCACCATCAAAGCGAAGAAGTCCCGTGATGCATTTGATGATGGTTGACTTACCCGCACCGTTAGGGCCGATAAGCACCGCGATTTCACCGCCGGCTATATCAAAGCTGATATTATCGTTAGCAATTACCTTGCCGTATTTTTTAGTTACTCCGTTTACTTTTAACATAAGTTCACTCCTTGAGAAAAGCGTTGGTAACATTTTAACATATATTTTTAGATTTTAACAGCCTAAAAACTGATTTTATATAAAATAAAGTTATTGAAATATATGGGAAAGTGTGATATTATTAAAATAATACGTGAAAGCAAACTCATTTAAAGATAAGGAGAAAAGAATATGAGAGTAATTATAAAAGACAACCCCATCGAAATTTCACACGAGGCTGCTGAGCTTATTATCAAGCAGATAAACAAAGACCACGGCAGTGTGCTCGGTTTTGCAACAGGTGCTTCGCCCGTTGAAACATATAAAAGAATCATCGAAAAATATAACGAGGGCGAGGTCAGTCTCAAGCACATCACAACCTTCAATCTCGACGAATATGTCGGTCTTTCAAAGGACAATGTAAACAGCTACTACTACTTTATGCAGGATAATCTTTTCGGCAAGACTGACGTTAACCCCGAAAAAATCAACTTCCTTTCAGGTGAAGCTGAAAATCTTGAAGAAGAATGTCAGAGATACTACAACCGCATCAAAGAGTGCGGCGGCATCGATATTCAGCTTCTCGGCATCGGTACCAACGGCCATATCGGTTTCAATGAACCCGGTGATAAGTTCAAGGATATTCCCTTCCCTGTAAAGCTCACTCAGAGCACTATCGATTCAAACAAGAAATATTTTGAAGCTGTGGGCGACACAATGCCCGAATATGCTCTGACTATGGGTATCGGCGACATTATGCGCAGCAGAAAGATTATTCTTATTGCCACAGGCGAAAGCAAGGCTAAGGCTGTCAAAGAGCTTGTTGAAGGCGAAGTTTCACCCTCTTGCCCTGCTACAATACTTCAGATGCACGCTGATGTTACTATCTTCCTTGATAAGGCTGCTGCATCACTTTTAGGAGAGAAAAAATGAGTTTAGGCGTAGCTGAAAAGCTAAAAGTCAGTCCGAAAATAAAAAGCATTGCCATTGACGAGGAAAGACATATTGTTCTGAAATGGTCAAAGGTGCCTCTTGCAGAAAAGTATGCTGTCAAAAGAGCCACGGTTGCCGGCGGTGAATTTGAGCATCTCACCTGGGTCAAGAAGTGCGAATTTATCGATGAAACAGCCGAAGAAAACACAACCTATTGGTATAAGATAACTGCCTGGAAAAAGCTGGATGGTAAAAAGACCTCCACCAAGACAAGCGGTGTCAAGGCGGCTGTTATATCTGATATGAAAGCTCCCGATGCTGTAAAGGTGAAGTCAGTCGGCAAAAAAATAGCTATTGAACTCAAGTGGAAAAATCCCGAGGGTACCGACGGCTGTATAATCGGTAGAAGAAACGACTTCTTTTCACAGATTATCCCCGTTGCAAAGGTGCAGGGCGAAAGCTTCACTGATGAGGGCATAGTTACAGGTCAGCCCTATCATTATTCTTTGCAGAGCTTTAAAAAGACCGAGGAAAAAGAGCTTCACGGCAACTTCAGTAAAGAGTTTCACTGCATACACTTAGACAGCGGCAGAGTACTTGAAGGCAAAAGCAGTCTGGGCAGAAGAGTGAGACTTTATATGAGAGTCGTTGCAGGTGCAGACGGATATATCATCGAGAGAAGTGACAGCAAAGACGGCACTTTCACCGAGGTGGGCAGAACTTCGTCGGGTCTGGACCTTCGTTTTTATGAGAAAGCTCCCAAGCCTATGAAGACTTATTACTATCGCTGCAAGGCTTTCAAAAGTGTCAAAGATGAGATTTTCGAGAGTCTTCCCAGTGCTGTAAAGGCTGTAAAGGTTAAATTTTAAGGTCAGAAACCTATAAAATTGAAATTTTTATTGACATATTCTTTATAATCGTTTAGAATATAGGTGTAAGAAAAATTTAAGGAGGAAATACAAATGGAAAATACAGAACAGGTTGTAGGTTCATCACGCTCATTTTTTGCTGTTATTTTAGATATCTTTAAAGAGATCGCAGGTTTCTTTAAGTATATTTTCAATGATGTATGGCTCGGTATTGATCCCTGATTAAAAGAGGGCTGCTTTGATGTTTATTCAAGGCAGCTTTATTTTTTTTGCTCTGCTATATTCAGCGGGGCGTTTTTTTATATAAATCCATTGAAAGACAGTGAAAAATATTGTATAATAAAGATTGTTTAATTTGATTTGATTTTCTGAAAGGAACTACTATGAAAAATACTTCCTTTGATTGGCTGAAGCTTGATAACGCTGCAAAGATATTTCCGGGACAGAATTCACGCACCTGGTCAAATGTTTTCCGTATCAGCGCTCAGCTTAAAAGTGAGATAGATCCTCAGGTGCTTTCAGTGGCACTGAAACACACCCTCAGAAGAATACCCAGCTTCAATGTGAGAATCAGAAGAGGTCTTTTCTGGTACTACTTTGAAAAAAATCCCAATGAGCCCGATGTTCTTCCCGATATTAAAAATCCCTGTTACCGTATTAAATTCAAAGAAAACAACGGCTTTCTCTTCCGTGTTTTCTACAGAGGTGACAGAATAAGTGTTGATGTTTATCACGCTTTGTGTGACGGCTATGGTGCGTCGGTATTTCTGTCGACTCTTGTAGGTGAATATCTCAGACTGAGGGGCGAGAAGATAGACTACAATCAGTTTGTTCTTGATGTCAGTGAAGCACCAAAGGCAAGTGAGCTTGAAGATTCCTACAGCCGTTATGCCGACTCAAAAGTACCCTATGACCGAAAAGACAAATGGGTCTATCACGCAAAAGGTACCCGAATGCCTATGCACACAGCCAACTATACGGCAGGTATAATGTCTTTCAAAGAACTCCACGCAGTAGCAAAGAGTTACGGTGCCACAGTGACGGAGTTTTTAGCGGCTCTTCTTATGGATGCGCTTTATAAAAAACAGCTTAGTGAGAATAAGAAACAGCGCGAAATCTGTGTTCAGATTCCCGTTAATCTCCGCAAGGCTTTCCCGAGTGAAACTCTCAGGAATTTTGTGCTTTGCCTTCGTGTGAAAATGAACCCTAACTTAGGCGAATACACCTTCGAAGAAATTGTCAGAAGCGTATCTTTACAGCTTAAACTTGCCAATGATCCGAAGCTCATAAACTCACTTATGACCCAGAATATGAAGCTTGAGAGAAATCCCGTGACAAAGCATCTGCCCTTGGTAATCAAAGATCTTGGTGTGGCTATAGGATTTCTTATTACGGCTGAGCAGACAACCTCGACTCTGATTTCCAATCTCGGCCCCATACCTCTGCCGGAAAGCGTTGAGAAGCACGTGGAAAAGATAGCTCTTTATACGGGTGCGGGCATTGTCAACGGTGCCAGATGCGGTGTTGCAAGTCTTGGGGATAAGTTGGTTTTCACTTTCTCAAATTGCTATAAAGAAAGCGATATAGAAAGAGAATTTTTCACCCGACTTGTAAAAATGGGTGTACACGTAAAAATCGAAAGTAACAGAGATTAAAATCTGTGATGCTTTAAGGAGATTGATTATGTCATATTGTGTTAATTGCGGCGTCGAGCTTGACGACAGCGCTAATAAATGTGCCCTTTGCGGCACTCAGGTTATAAACCCTGCAAAACAAGAAAATAAAAAAGAAGATAAAGTAGCACCTTTTTCAGAGGAAGTCTATCTTCCAAAAACCGTAAAGGCGAGATTTTTCGCAGGTCTGATATCTCTGATTATGCTTGTGCCGAATATGGCGTGTTTTCTTGTAAATATACTCATATTCCCTGAGAGACTATGGTCAGCGCACATTCTTTCAGCGAGTCTTCTTTTATGGGTAATTTTTGTTTTACCTCTTTTCAAAAAAGACCACAAGACCTACTTTATGTGGGCATTTGATACTGTAGCCCTAGGGGCATACACTTTCTTTCTTATGAATTCTTTCGGTGTTACCGGATGGTATCTCACCTGTGCACTGCCTATTATCCTGCTCATTTCGGCAATGGTGCTTTTCTATATCATCTGGGTACGCAAAAAGAAACGTTCAGGCATACTAAAGGCTCTTACAATCTGTGCAGAGGTTGCCCTTGCATTTTTATTCTCAGGGGTACTGCTTTCAGTTTGTGCATCGGTCAAATATGCTGTGGAAATCGGCATTATTGTCTTTGTGTGCATAGTGGCAGTTGTAGGCTTTCTTGCATATTGCTATAAGAGTGAGAGTATGAGAAAGTGGCTTTCAAAGAAGCTCTTTGCTTAATTTTAACGAGGTTAAATTTTGGATAAATATCAGGTTTTAAAACATTATTTCGGCTATGATGATTTCCGTCAGGGACAGCTCGTAGCAATAGATTCAGTTCTTTCAGGTGACGACACCGTTGCAATTATGCCTACAGGTGGCGGCAAAAGCATTTGTTTTCAGGTACCCGCTATGATGTTTGAGGGGGTTACAATTGTTATTTCACCTCTTATATCTCTTATGAATGACCAGGTGAGAGCTCTCAGTCAGTGCGGAATACCTGCGGCATATCTCAACACATCTCTTGATGAAAAGGTTATTGCCCGTGTCTTGTCCGAGGCTGAAAGAGGGGACTACAAAATTATATATGTTGCCCCCGAAAGACTTCTCACTCCCGGTTTCAGACGCCTTTGCGACAAAATAAAGATTTCATTTATAGCTATCGACGAGGCTCACTGTGTCTCTCAGTGGGGGCAGGATTTCAGACCCGGTTATCTCGATATCAAAGAGTTTATTTCTTCATTTAAGACTCGCCCTGTTGTTGCAGCTTTCACGGCGACGGCAACTGAGATTGTCAAAAAAGATATATGCGAGCTTTTAGGTCTTGTCAGTCCCAGAGAAATCGCTACAGGCTTCGACCGCGAAAACCTCTATTTTGAGGTGGTCAGGACTAAAGATAAGCTGACGGCACTTAAAAGATATCTGGATTTATATTCGGGCAGCAGCGGTATAGTTTACTGCAGTACCAGAAAAAGCGTTGACGAGTTATATGCTGAGCTTGAAAATGACGGTCTCCCTGTCACCAGGTACCACGCAGGTCTGTCGAAAAATGAAAGAAAAGCCAATCAGGACAGTTTCATTGAAGACGAGAAACCCATAATCGTTGCAACAAACGCTTTTGGTATGGGTATCGATAAATCAAATGTGTCCTTTGTTATTCACTACAATATGCCCGGTGACATCGAAAGCTATTATCAGGAAGCGGGCAGGGCAGGCCGTGACGGCAGTGATGCAAGCTGTGTTTTGCTGTTTTCACCCTCGGATATTATTTTGCAGAAGTGGTTCATCAACAATGCCGAAGAAAACGATGCTCTTTCTGAAAGACAT
This sequence comes from Acutalibacteraceae bacterium, assembly GCA_045634065.1. Lineage (GTDB taxonomy): Bacteria > Bacillota > Clostridia > Oscillospirales > Acutalibacteraceae > UBA6857. Next base: position 5,129 of record JAZQZO010000173.1, on the reverse strand, counting down.
CAGAGAGAACTTAAAAAGCTCAAACTTGAAAAGCTTCAGCAGATGGTGAATTACTGCAAAGATGACCTTTGCCTGAGAAATCATATTCTTCGCTATTTCGGTGAAAACCCAACCAAGCGCTGCGGCAACTGCTCATTCTGCTCGGGCAATATTGCAAGTGTCGACGTGACAATTCAGGCGCAGAAGATATTCTCCTGCATCAGACGCGTCAAAGAAAAAGAACCATCTGAGGTTGTAGTTGATATTCTCAAGGGCAAAGAGACAGACTATATTCTCTCTAAAGAGTACCATAAACTTTCGGTTTTCGGCATAATGAATGACAGTGCCGAATCACAGATCGAGCTTTATATCGAATATTTCATCAAGCGTTTTCTTATTGTCAGAGACTCTGAGGGGGCTCTCAGGCTTCAGAATACGGGCAAAGAAGTCCTTTTTAAGGGCAGGCGCATAAGAAAACTTATTCACAGCAAAAAGAATAAAGAAGAGTCCGAGGCGTCTCTTGATCTGAGACTTCTCACTCAGCTTAAGATTATAAGAAAAGACCTTGCCAACAAAAGCGGAATGCCTGCTTTTGTCATTTTCACAGACAAAACCCTTGAGGTTATGGCAAGGCATAAACCCAAAGATGAAAGAGAACTTCTGCTTATCCCGGGTGTATCACAGAAAAAGGCTGAAAAATACGGAAAAATATTTCTTCAGCACATCAACAAAGAGTGAAAATTTTGTTGTAAAACCTGAGCTTTAGTGGTATAATTAAAAATTATAAATTTAAGGAAAGGATTTGATATTATGAGCCGTAAACAATGGTGCGTGCTGCCCTCAGATAAAGACCTGGCTGCAGACATCACAGAACAATATGATATTGAGCCTTTCCTTGCACATCTGCTTGTGTCACGAGGCATCACCGACGATATGGAGCTTGAGGATTTCTGTTTCGACAATGCTATGCTCCTTGACCCCTTTGAGCTTAAGGATATGGACAAAGCTGTGGTGAGAATCTCTCAGGCTATAGAAAAGGGCGAAAAAATTGCAGTTTACGGCGACTATGATGCTGACGGTGTTACTGCAACAGCTTTGCTTTATCTTTATTTCAAATCTCTCGGCATCGAGGTCACTACATATATTCCCGACAGAAATTCTGAGGGCTACGGTCTTAATATGAAAGCTGTCAAGAGCCTTTGCGAAGAGGGAATTCAGCTTATTATCACCGTTGATAACGGCATCTCAGCCCACAGGGAAGCAGAATATATAAAAGAGCTTGGTATGGATTTAGTCATCACTGACCACCATAAAGCTACAGAAAATCTGCCCACAGCGGCAGCTGTTGTCAACCCCCACAGACTTGACTGTCCGAGTTCATATAAGGATTATTGCGGTGTGGGTGTGGCTTTCAAGCTCATCTGCGCTTTAAGTGATGAGGGCGATGAAGAACTTCTTAGTAGGTATGCGGATATTATTTCCTTGGGCACAATCGGTGATGTTATGCCCCTTATCGGAGAAAACCGCAAAATTGTTAAGGCGGGTCTTGAGCTTATCAACGAGGGTGCAAATCCCGGCATCAGAGCCCTCAAAGATATCAGCGGAATGAAAGATAAGAATCTCAGCAGTACATCAGTTGCATTTTCACTGGTACCGAGAATTAACGCCATAGGCAGAATGTCTCACGCAAGAAAGGCATTTGAGGTTCTTGTCAGCGATGATAGGGACTCTGCCGAAAAGAGAGCTGGGGAAATTGACCGTTCAAATGGCGACAGACAGGAAAAAGAGCGTGAAATCTTAGCTGAGGTTCAGCGTCAGATAAATGAGAACCCTGAAATTCTCAATGAAAGAGTGCTTATTTTCAGCGGCAGAAACTGGCACGGCGGTGTAATCGGCATCGTTGCCGCACGACTTGTAGGCAAATACGGCAAGCCTTGTTTCGTCATAACTGATGACGGCGAGTCTGCAAAAGGCTCAGCAAGAAGCATAGAGGGCTTTTCACTTTATGAAGCAGTGTCTTCTGCAAGTGAGCTTTTAGAGCATTGGGGCGGCCACGTTCTTGCTGCAGGCTTCGGAATGAAAAGCGAAAACACAGAAAAATTCAAACAGGCAATCTACAACTACGCCAAGAGTGTAGAGATGCCTTTTCAGCAGAATATAATCGACTGCAGACTCAGAGCTGCAGCCGTTGATGCAGACATACTGCCCCTTATAGACTCACTTGAGCCTTTCGGTGCAGGCAACCCTCAGCCGGTTTTCGGCCTTTACGGTATGACACTGACAGGTGTTCAGCCCATAGGTGGGGGCAAGCATATAAGAATAACAGTCAAAAAGGGCGAGAGTACCCTGACGGCTGTGTATTTCGGAGTGACACCTGATAAGTTTCTCTATCAGGCAGGGGACAAAATTGACCTTGCCGTAAGACTTGAGAAAAACGAATATATGTCCCAGGTGAAAGTTGGCGTATATGTCAAAGATATCAGAATGTCAGGTACTGACGACCTGAGATATCTCAAAAGCGTACGCCTTTATGAAAAGCTCAAGAAAAAAGAGATACTCACAGAAAAGCAGAAAGAGTTTCTTCACATTTCGAGACAGGAGATTGCCGAGGTTTACCGCTATATCAAAAAGTGTGGCGGCTGGTACGCTGACTGGGACCTTCTCTGTTATCGCTTAGGCGATGACGGGGCAGGAGCTTGCAAGATACTCACAGCTATTGACATTCTCTGTGAGCTTGGCATATTCATAAAAGAAAACGACGGCATAAGCTGCTTGGATACATCAGTGAAAGTCGATTTGGAAAATTCGGCACTGATGAAATATGTAAACAGTCTCAGATAGTAAGGAAGGGGAGAGGGAAATGAGCGATTATCAGCAGCAGTTCATAGAGCTCAAAGAAAAACTTCAGAACACATTCACCAAAGAAGATATACAAAAGATAGAGAAGGCTTTTTCTATTGCAGATGAAGCTCACAAAGAACAAAGGCGCCGCAGCGGTGAGCCTTATATTATTCACCCCCTTGCAGTTGCTACTATCCTTGCTGATATGGGTATGGACACAGATTCAATATGTGCAGCTCTTTTACACGATGTTGTTGAGGACACACCCACCACAGCTAAGGAAATCAGAGACATTTTTGGCGAGGATGTTGAGCTTCTCGTTGAGGGCGTGACAAAGCTCGGTCAGATTCCTTTTGCTGCAAGCAAGGAAGAAGAGCAAAGCGAAAACATCAGAAAGATGTTCCTTGCAATGTCAAGAGATATCAGGGTTATTATTATCAAACTTGCCGACAGAGTCCATAATATGCGTACTCTCAGGTTTATGCCTGAGGAAAAACAGCGCTATAAGGCGAGAGAGACTCTTGAAATTTACGCTCCTCTCGCTCACCGTCTGGGTATCCGTGCCTTTAAGGAAGAGCTTGAAGATTTAGCTATCAGCTTCCTTGACCCTGTTGCCTATGAAGAAATCGGCAAGACCCTCTCAGAGCAGGTAGAGTCAAGACAGTCATTTCTTGACAATATCAAAGACGAAATCTATGAAAGAGTAAAAAAAGAAGTCCCCAATGTTCATATTGCGGGCAGAATCAAGAGTGTTCACGGCATCTACCGTAAGACATATATGCAAAACAGAACTATCGACGAAATCTATGACATCTACGCCGTAAGACTGATAGTTGACTCCGTGTACGAGTGCTATTGCTGTCTCGGTATTATCCACGATATGTTCAATCCGCTTCCGGGCAGATTCAAGGACTATATTTCAACTCCCAAGCCCAATATGTATCAGTCACTTCACACAACAGTTATCGGTAAGTCCGGTATACCTTTCGAAGTGCAGATAAGAACCTGGGAAATGCACCATACGGCAGAGTACGGTATCGCGGCTCATTGGAAGTATAAGTTAGGTGTCAGCGGTAAGGTTAAGTTTGAAGAGAGACTGTCCTGGATAAGACAGCTTCTGGAAAACCAGCAGGACTCAGACGATGTTGAAGATATTGTCAAGACCATTAAGACAGATTTCATCCCCGAAGAAGTTTTTGCGTTCACTCCCAAGGGCGACGTTATTTCTCTGCCTATGGGCTCGTGCATCATCGACTTCGCCTATGCCATTCACTCGGCTGTGGGTAACAAAATGATAGGTGCCAAGGTTGACGGCAGAATCACAACCCTTGACCACAAGGTAAACAACGGTGAAATTATTGAAATCCTCACCAAAAACGGCAAGGGCCCAAGCCGTGACTGGATTAAAATTGCAAAGACTACCTCAGCCCGTACTAAAATCAAGAGCTGGTTCAAGAAAGAAAGACGCGAAGAAAACATCGCAGAGGGCAAGGCTGAAATCGAAAGAGAATTCAGCCGTAACCGAATAAACCTCCCCGAAAAGCAGATGATGGAATTTCTTTCTAAATTTGCTGAGAGACAGCATTGCAACGGCCTTGACGAGTTCTTTGCTGCCATAGGCTACGGCGGTATAAGTCTGATGAAGATTATGCCGAGAATCAAAGATGAGTACACAAAACTCGTCAAAGAGACTCAGCCTGAAATCACGGAAACCGAAGTGCTGAAACAGCCTGTTAAAAAGGTCAAGAGTGCCGAGGGTATTATTGTTGAGGGTATCGACAACTGTCTTATTAAGTTTTCACGCTGCTGTGACCCCTTGCCCGGTGACGAGATTATCGGCTTTATCACAAGAGGTCACGGTGTATCAATACACACCAGAAAATGCTCTAACGTACCCAAGAACGTCGCTCAGGCAGCAGAGCCTGAAAGATGGATTAACGCTTATTGGGACAACAAGGTGCAGAATAATTACCGAGTCACCCTTGCTGTAACCTGTATGAACAGAGTTGGTATGCTGGCAGACATATCGGCAGTTATTGCAAATATGCACGTTATGATTCACTCTATCTTCACCAAAGACGGCTCCGACGGCAGATGCACTGTGTATCTTACTATTACTGTCAACGGTGCAGAACATCTTAAGAGTGTCTGCGAAAAGCTTAAGAAGGTTAAGGGCGTATTGTCAACTGAGCGTTCGGGCTTGTAATAATAACGTGTTTTTGGTTACTTTTTCCACGTCAGGAAAAAGTAACGCCTGCCCGGCGAGGGCAAAGTAATAAATGATAAGGAAACAATTAAACTATGAAAGC
>JAZQZO010000172.1:0-11157 GCA_045634065.1 Acutalibacteraceae bacterium | reverse complement strand
AGCTTCTTTTCCATAAGCTTATAAATTCCGCTGACAACACCGCAGGTGGAAAGAGAAATATTTCGCATAGAAATATTCAGTCCGTTTTCGTCGCCGATGAGGTTTAGAAACTTGATAACATTATCAAAATTATCTAAGGGTTCACCAACACCCATCATAACAATGTGAGAAATTCTGATTCCTAAGTCTTTCTGAGCTGTATATACCTGAGAAAGTATCTCTGAGGGTGCAAGATTACGCACAAATCCGGCAATACCCGAAGCGCAGAATTTACAGCCCATCTTACAACCTACCTGACTTGAAACGCAAATCGTATAGCCGTATTTATATTTCATAACTACAGATTCAATAAGTTCTCCGTCGTTGAGTCTGAAAAGATATTTAACTGTACCATCATACACTGAAACTAACTTTTTTTCAATACTACAATTGTAAATATCATACTTTTTTTGTAAATTAGACCTTAAATCTTTCGAAATATTTGTCATCTCATCGAAAGATTCAGCTCCGTGTTTATGAAGCCAAGCATATATCTGTCCTGCCTTGAAACTTTTCTCTCCCATTTCAGCGATTTCGTTTTTCAGTTCAGCCAGGGACATTGATTTTATATCAGTCATTTTTATCATCTCTTTCAAAACAAGCTATGAAAAATCCGTCACTTTCGTTTTTATGCGGCATTAAAGTTATGTGAGTACTACTGCCGTTATCTCCAAAAACAGGTACAGTTTTAAAGTTCTTGTGATTTTCAAGGAATTTTGCCACCACATCTTCGTTTTCGGCCTTAGACAAGGTACAAGTCGAATAGACAAGCCTGCCGCCGTTTTTAACATAATTTGAAGCATTATTGATAATTGAATACTGAATTTCAGGTAAGCCTGCTAATTCTTCCTCGCTTTTATATTTAATTTCAGGTTTTCTTCTGATAATGCCAAGACCTGAACAGGGAACATCGCACAAAACTTTGTCTGCAAGTCCGAGTTCAGCGTTGTGAACACTTGCATCTCCTACTCTGCCTTCTATTGAAGAAAGACCGAGACGTTTAGCACCTTTTAATATAAGGTTAACTCGGTTCTCATATATATCGAAACAAAGGACTTTACCTTTATCATTCATTGACTCAGCAATTGTGTATGCTTTGCCACCGGGTGCAGAGCATAGATCAAAAACTATATCTCCCTCATTGGCTGCGAGAGCTTTAGCGCAAAGCTGAGAAGCCATATCCTGAATGTGGTAGTAACCGTTGCTGAAAGACTCTAACTTTTCGATATCCTGACCTTTGAGATTGATTTTCAGCGTGTTTTCATTATAGGTCTTTTCGCAGTCTATATTCTCGTTGCTTAAAACAGTTATAAGTTCATCTGTTGATATCTTTGTGTTGTTCACCCTTATATATGTTTCTGCACTACCAAGAGAGGTGCTCAGGAAAGCGGTAGTGTCCTCTATGCCATATTCACTTATCCATTTTTTAACAAGCCACAAAGGACAAGAGTACTTCACACTGAGATATTCATCCGTTTTTTTCTCATCAGGTAAAACTATACCATTAGTTGAAATCTTACGGAGCACTGCATTTATAAGCCCCGATGCAAATGATACACCGTTTTTCTTTGAAAGCTTTATACTCTCATTTACAGCGGCACTGTCCGGCACTTTATCCATAAACAAAATCTGATAAGAACCAAGACGAAGAATCTCGAGTACCTCGGGTTTTAACTTTTTAAGAGGTTTTGAAAGATAAAGACTGAGCTGATAGTCAATTGTCAACTGTCTTTCAATAACGCCGTAAAACAGATTAGACACAAAAGATTTATCTCTTGTGTCAAGGTCTGATTTTGAGAGAACAGCATCAAGTGTAAGGTTTGAATATGCGCTGTCTCGTGTTGTTTTAATTAATGCCTCTAGGGCAATTTGTCTTGGATTTGACATAGTTTTTTACCGTCTGTTTCTTGTTCTTAATATTAATCTGAGAAGTGACATTACCGACACCAAAAGTGAAGCAACATATGTCATAGCTGCGGCTGTAAGAACTTTTTTAGCCATCGGCACTTCTTCTTTATAAAGGAGTTCTCTTTCACCGATTACTTGTATTGCTCTGCGGCTTGCATTAAACTCAATAGGAAGTGTTACAAGCTGAAAAACAGTAACAGATGCAAAAAGAATAATACCGATATCAATAAGCAATCCGTAACCTAAAAAGTAGCCGAAAATTGCAAGATAAAAACCAACTGTTGAACCGATATTAGCAACGGGCAGAATAGCATTTCTTACTTTAATGGGAATATAATTTTCAGCGTGCTGAGCTGCGTGTCCTGCCTCGTGGCAAGCTATTCCTACAGAAGCGATTGACGTGCCTGAATAAACCTCGGGTGAGAGTCTGATTACATTGCTTCTCGGGTCATAGTGGTCTGATAGCTTGCCTTGTCCGAGTTCAATTCTGACATTGTTAATTCCATAGTTACTTAAAACCATAGCTGCAGCCTGAGCACCTGTAAGATGCTTCTTGTTGGCAACTCTAGCCATATTGCTATAGGTTTTCTTTACGTTTATCTGAGCAATACCTGCTATTATCAAAGCAGGTACTACTAAAATCAGGTAATAATAATCATACCAAAACATAATTTTCCTTCTTTCACTGACCTAAAACAGTACCCTTTTCAACGCTGTAGCCGTTAAGAAAAGCAGAAACTTCCATTCGCTTTTTGCCTTCGAGCTGTATTGTTTTAAGTTCGATACAATTTCCGTCTCCGCAAGCGACAATAAGTCTGCCGTTTGAGTCAACGACTTCACCTGTTTTATTATTAGCTTTTTCCTCCGATAAAACCGCAGAGTGAATCTTCAATGTTTTGCCATTAAGTATTGTTGAAGCACCGGGCCAGGAATAAAGTCCGCGGATTTTATTGTGAATTTCAAAAGCAGGTTTGCTCCAATCGATAGCGCTCATATCTCTTGCGAGAAGTCCGACTTTACTCGAAAGTGAATCATCCTGCTTAACGGGTTTAAGCTCACCTTTTTCAAGCATTTCGATAGTATCCATAAGAGTTTCAGCACCGAGTGGAGCCATAATCTCATACATTTTTTCGGTTGTATCATTAATGCCGATAGGACACTTCTTAATATGCAGAATATCGCCTGTATCAAGCCCGTCATCCATCTGCATCGCAGTAACACCTGTCTCTTCATCACCGTTGAGTACTGCAAAATGAATAGGTGATGCACCACGATATTTAGGCAGGATTGAAGCGTGAATATTAATGCAACCATATTTTGGATAAGTGAGGAAATCGTGAGGTAAAATTTTACCGTAAGCCACGACTACAACAAGGTCAGGCTTGATTTCTTCAAGAATTTCTACACCCTTACCGTTTTTGAGTGAAGTTGGCTGAAAAATTCTCAAATCGTGCTTGAGAGCTTCAACTTTAACATCGGGAGGTGTAAGTTCTTGCTTTCTTCCAACAGGCTTATCAGGCTGGCAAAATACACCGACAACCTCGTGTTTTGATTCAACTAACGCCTTTAAGCAATCAACTGAAAAGTCAGGAGTTCCCATAAAAGCTATTCTCATAATTTAACAGTCCTTTCAGTTTCTATCTGCAAGAATTTCATCAGCAGTGAGTTCTCTGCTTTCAACGTCAACATATAAAGTACCGTCAAGGTGGTCTATCTCGTGACAGAAAGCTCTCGCTTTAAGTTCAGTGCCTTCATAAAGTTTCCATTGACCTTTTCTGTTCTGAGCTCTTAGCTTGACATAATTAGGTCTTTTAACAATGCCCCATCTGCCGGGGACTGAAAGACAACCTTCCTGACCCTCCTGCTCGCCTGAAACTTCGATAATTTCAGGGTTAATAAGCTCGATAAGTCCGTCGCCAACATCAATAACTATAGCTCGTCTGAGTATGCCAACCTGCACCGCTGCAAGACCAACACCCTCTGCCTTATTCATTGTATCTTTCATATCGTCGAGAAGTTGCCAAAGTTTCTCGTCAAATTTAACTACCTGTCTGCTCTTTTTACGAAGCACTTCATCACCTAAGGTGACAATTTTTCTGATAGCCATATAAAATCCTCCTTTATATGAGATTTTCGGGATTAATATCAGCAATAACACTTACATCGCTGTATTTTCTATTTTTACCAAAGCTGATAAGAAGCCCTTTAAGCATATTTCTGAAACGTTTATTGTTTTTGCATTTAATAATAATTCTGTATCTAAACTTGTTATTTAATTTAGAAAGTCTCGGTGGCATAGGACCAAGAACAATTATCTTGACATCACTATATTCTTCGGCAGTGGTACTCTTTAGCTCTGCAAGAAAATCACGTGAAGCATTAAGAGCTTTAACCTCATTTTCACTGACAAAACAAACAGAACATATATCGCAGTAGGGCGGATAAACCATAGCCTTGCGGATAATGATTTCATTGTCAAAGAAGCTGTCGTAATCCTGCTGCTGAGCTTGTCTAATTACGTGATTTTCGGGTGTCAAAGTCTGAATTACAGCTGTGCCTTTATTCTTGCCTCGACCGCTTCTGCCGACAACCTGTGTCAGTAAATCGAAGGTGCGCTCCTGACTCTTGAAATCGTCGTTGTTAAGCTGTTGGTCAGCATTGATAACACCGACAAGGGTAACATTTTCAAAATTGAGTCCCTTGGCAACCATCTGTGTGCCGAGCATAATGTCGTACTTGCCCTCTCCGAAATCGATAATATTCTTTTCAAACGAATAGCGTGATGAAGTCGAGTCTGTATCCATTCGCAAAACTTTCGCCTCAGGCAAAAGTTCCTCTAATTCTTTCTCTATTCGCTGTGTACCGTATCCTGCATACCGGACATCTTCTTTACCGCATTCAGGACAAACCTTCGTAAAAGGAACCGAATATCCGCAATAATGGCACATCAGTCGGTTGTTTGCACTGTGATAAGTTAGAGATATGCTGCAAGACGGACAATTAACCACACTTCCGCAACTGTCGCAGGCGACAAAAGTATTATATCCGCGTCGATTAATCAGCAGTATTGACTGCTTTTTGTCCTCTAAATTTTTTTCAAGCCTTTCAAGAAGCTCCGAGCTGAGATTATATTTGTTGCCTGCTTGCCTTTCAGCTTTCATATCAATAACGCTTACATCAGGTAAAACAGCATCGCCGTATCTTTCGCTCAAAACTTCGAGAGAGTATTTCCCTCTTTTTGCCGCAGCATAACTTTCCATAGAAGGTGTTGCTGATGAAAGAAGCAATAAAGCACCGTGTTTACTTGCTCTGTACCTTGCCACATCTTTGGTATGATATTTGGGTGAAGATTCAGATTTATAGGTGTGTTCCTGCTCTTCATCAATAACGATAAGTCCGATATTTTCAAACGGCGCAAACACCGCAGAACGAGTCCCGACAACGATTTTAACCTTGCCGTCTTTAACACGCTTATACTCGTCTCTTCGCTCACCCGCAGAAAGTGCACTGTGAAAAATCGCAATTTCACTGCCGTATCTACCTTTAAAAATAGCCATCATCTGAGGCGTAAGAGAAATCTCGGGTACCATAACGATGACTTGTTTATCATCAGCAATAACACGGTCAATAAGCGACAGAAACACTGAGGTCTTGCCACTGCCCGTAATGCCGTAAAGAAGGGAAACTCCCCCACCGTTTTTATATTTTTCAAAGAGATTATTAAAAGCTCTTTGCTGATTTTCTGTAAGAATAATATCTTTTCTGGCGCCCGAATCTGTAAGCTGTGTCTGCGGAATTCTGTAAACGGAGACATCTTTAATTTCAGCATAACCCTTCTTAGAAAGGGTGTTTATAACTGCTGATGTTACACCTGTGAAATAACAGATTTCCTTAACGGAAAGCTGTCCCATATCCCAAAGAATTGTCATAACACTTTCTTGTTTGGGGGTGAGTTTGACTTTCTCTGAATCTTCACGAGTGAGAGTCGCAGATGCGGTTTTGACAGATGCGTCATCCATATTTTTAGTTGCCGCATAACTTTTTATCACAAGATTCTTTGATACAAGTTTATCTATGATTTCGCAATCTTTTGTGAAGCCAAGTGAATTATATATCTCCGTCTTTTCGGCATAATCCTCCAAGGAAAGCATATATTCATAAACCTGTCTCTCCGTATCAGATAAATTTACAGTCTCGTTTGTTGCAACGGCAAAATATTTCACGTCAGTTTTATACCCGTAACCTGCAGGAAACTGAACCTTGATACCCTCGAAATAGGTGCAGAAAGTTCTGTCTTTAAGAAACTTTGCAATTTCAAGGTTTTCTTTGGTGAAAAAAGGCTCATCATCTAAAATGCTGATAATATTTTTATATCTGATTCCCTGCTCGATGGGTGCAAAACCAAAGACAACACCCTGCCTTTTAACTGCTTTACTTCTGCCGAAGGGCACCATTACTCGCATACCCGGCTGAATTATATCTTTTAAATTTTCAGGTACCGTATAGCTGTAAAAAATGTCAAAATGATATGCAACATTTTCTACAGCAACTAAAGCAACAGACTGTTCCATATCATTTCACTTCCTTACAATTTAGATATTTCTTATTTCTTCAGGTTCACAGATCTGAAGTTTTCCGTCAAGGAATTCTTCAAGAGCATATGATACCTGCTTTTCTGTTCCGCACTTTTCGTTAAGGATAGGATCTTCTGCGATAGTTCTTGCTCTCTTTGCAACTGCAATTACGAGTGAATATCTGCTGGTTTTGTTTTTAAGTAATTCTCTTAAATCAGGGTTAAGCATTGTTAATTACCTCACTTAATTTATTTTTCATTTTATTTACTTTTAATTTTTCCGCTTTGATAATTGTAAGAATATCTTCAACAGCTTCTTCAAGAACATCGTTTTCAACAATGTAGTCAAATTCTTCAGCTCTTGCAAGTTCATCCTTTGCAATATCAAGGCGTTTAATTATTGATTCATCGTCATCGGTGCCTCTGCCACGAAGACGTTTTTCGAGTATCTCGAATGAGGGCGGTATAATAAAAATATTACAAGCCTCAGGGAACATCCTTTTTACGTTACCTGCCCCTTGAACTTCGATAATAAGAATTACGGTTTTGCCCTCTTCAAGAAGTTTTCTTACAGGACCGGCAGGTGTACCGTAATAATTGCTGCCGTAACGGGCATATTCAAGCATCTCACCACAGTCAATTTTCTCTTCAAACTCAGGCTGGGTTACGAAATAATAATTAATGCCATCTTTTTCACCTGGGCGCATAGGTCTGGTCGTCATAGAAACAGAAAGATATGCATCATCCAGCTTTTTTAAAACGTCAGCAATAATTGTATCTTTGCCGCATCCTGACGGCGCTGATACAACCAAAAGAACACCGTTATTATTCATCTGCGCAATCCTCCTCGCAAATATCTGCATCGGAATCAAGGCGATTTGCAACGGTTTCGCACTGAAGATATGTCAGGATAACGTGGTCGCTGTCCATAATCATTACTGCTCTGGTACGTCTGCCTTGAGTGGCATCAATAAGTGTGCCCCTCTCTTTACATTCCTGAATAAGTCTTTTAATAGGTGCGGAGTCAGGGCTGACAATGGCAACTAAACGCTGCGCATTTATCATATTACCGAATCCGATATTTATTAATTTCATCTTTTAATCACCTTATTCGATATTTTGAACTTGTTCTCTGATTTTTTCAATCTCAGCCTTTATGTCAATTACACGCTTTGCAATTTCAACATCCTGAGCTTTTGAGCCGATTGTGTTAGCTTCACGATTAAATTCCTGCACAAGGAAATCCATCTTTCTGCCGATAGCAACGGTGCTTTCCATAAACTCGTGCATCTGATTGATGTGGCTTCTGAGTCTGACGGTTTCTTCTGCAACAGCAATTTTATCAGCATAGATTGCAGCTTCTGTGAGAAGTCTCTGCTCATCAACCTGAACTTCGCCGAGTACACTTCTCATTCTTTCGAGGAGTTTTTCGTTGTACTCTTTAACAGTTTCGGGTGAACGTTCTTCAATAAAAGCAACGCTAGAAAGAATCGTATCGCAACGCGACAGGATATCTTCCTTAAGCTTTGCACCTTCTTTTTCTCTCATTGATACGAAGGAAACAATTGCCTTATCTGCAACAGTTTTAACTGCATTCCATATTCTTTCCTCATCAGCTTCGCTCTTGTGTACTGAGAAAATATCGTGATATTTCGCAACTGACGAAACCGTGATATCATCAGGAAGATTATATCTTTCGCTGATTTCTTTAAGAGCTTCTATGTACCCTGCCGCAAGAGAATGGTTAACATTGACAATGCACTCATCAATTTCAAGTGCTTCGATGCTGACGTAGCATTCAATCTTACCTCTTGCAACAAGAGTCTGAATATATGTTTTGAGCTTTTCTTCTAAAAAACCGTAGCTTCTAGGTACACGGCAAGAGAAGTCAAAATATCTGTGGTTAACGCTTTTGACTTCAACGGATATGCTCATTCCGTCTAATATATCCTGGCCTCTGCCGAAGCCTGTCATACTTCTGATCATTATTGTTCCTCCGTTTTTGAGAAATCATTTATTAGTTGCTGCAATTTTTGCAGCTTCCCATTAATATTGTCGGAATATCATTTATATATTCACTGTCTTTAAGCTGAAATCCGAATCTTTCGAGCAATACATCTATACCTTTGACACTGCATTTAGCCATATAATAATTTTTAAAAGCAGCATAGTTATAAGCACTTTTAAGAAGACCTTCTACTACAAATAAAGCTTTTCCATCAAAGTCAAGCTTTGTCACATCGGCAAACTTTTCTCCTAAAACTAAAGTGCAACTTCCGATTATTTCATCGGAATCAATAGCTTCAAAAAAAATTACTTTGTTGTCAGTTTCGCAGACAGTGTTTCTGAAAAAAATCATATTATTTCTTCTTTCTTTCAAGACCTGCAGCTATCATAAGTTTTCTGACTTCGTCTTCTGTGAGATGTCGCCAGGTTCCTTGTTTAAGCATGCCGAGTTTGATTGAACCTATGGCCGTTCTCTTAAGTCTTGCAACCTCAAGACCGACCTCTTCACACATTTTTCTGATCTGACGGTTTCTGCCTTCATAGAGAATAATTTCAAGGACTACTCTGCCCTCTTCTTTAGTGATAACTCTTACTTCAGCAGGAGCTGTCTTTCTTTCTTCAATAATAACACCCTGAGTAAGTGCAGTAATCTGTTCTTCGCTTATTGAAGGCCTTACGGTTACACGGTATGTTTTTGGCACGTGCTTAGTAGGATGAGTCATAGCATTTGCAAATGCACCGTCATTTGTGAAAAGAAGCATTCCCTCACTGTCTTTGTCAAGACGACCTACGGGATAAACTCTGCCGTCAACATCTTTTATAAGCTCAGCAACACACTTTCTGTCTTTTTCATCACTCATTGTAGTGATGAATCCTCTGGGCTTATGCAAGACAATATAGGTAAAAGTTTTGGTTTTGACTATTTTCTTGCCACTGACAGTTACAGTGTCTTTTTTTGGGTCAATTTTGTCACCGATCATAGCAGTTCTGCCGTTAACCTTGACCTTGCCCTGCTCGATAAGCTCTTCGCTTTTTCTTCTTGAAGCCACGCCGCTTTCAGCTAAAAACTTCTGAAGTCTAACTTCTGCCATAAGATTTTCCTTTCAGTTAGTCTTATATTCTTTGAATTTATCTGCAATCTTTGACCATATACTTTTCTTTTCCGGCAACGGTGCAACAGCATCGACATTGCAAGAAGCAGTTATATGGAATCTGCCTATAAAACTGCCGTTTTTGTAAAGTTCAGCCCAACCGATAATGTCGCCATATTTAACGGGAGCATACACAAACTTCGGCAAATAAATTTTCTGAGTTACAGTACCCTCATCTTTTGCAAAACTTAAGGATACAGGATTATTTTTTATTTCAACTGATATTTCACTTAAAGTACCACTATAAACCTGAACACTTTGCGGCAACCTGATAAATAGTTCAGTGTTTTCAATCACATCAAATCCGTAATTATAAAGTTTTGTGTGGTCATTCCAGTCATCGCCAGCATTTAAGGTCACTGCAATAAGTTCTCTGCCACCGCGCTCACAGGCAGTGACAAGGCATCTGCCGCTTTTCTTAGTGAAACCTGTCTTAATTCCGAAAACACCGTCGCACCAAGATAATAGCTTGTTGTGATTAGAAAATGTAACGCTGATATCCGGCTCAATAAAATCTATCCTCTTGCTTTTTAAAGAGCAGATTTCACGGAATATAGGATTCTCAACAGCATAGGCACCTAGGAGAGCCATATCATAAGCTGTAGAGTAATGATCAGCACTATCAAGACCTGACGCTGTAACAAAATTGGTATTTGTCATACCGATCTCATCAGCCTTTTTATTCATCAACACCGAGAACTCTTCTTCACTTCCTGCAAGAAACTCAGCCACAACTTCAGCAGCATCGTTACCTGACTCAAGCATCATTCCATAGGCAAGAGATTCAAGGGTAAGCTTATATCCTTTTTTTAGTCCGATAGATGAACCCTCGGTTTGGATTTCACCAGCTGTAACAGTCTGAGAAAACCTACCCGACTCAACAGCGAGAATAGCCGTCATAATTTTAGTTGTGCTAGCCATTGATCTTTGGGTATGAGCGTTCTTTTCATAGATAATCTCTTTAGTTTCAGCATCAATTAATACTGCACTGTAAGCACTCAGACTCGGTTCTTCGGCAGAGTACACAGAGAATGAAAAAGTAAATATCAGTATTAAAATTAATATCAGTTTTTTATGCAACAAAGCAACCACCTGCCGATATATGATATGCAGGCGGTTGATTTAAAATTAATATTTCTAAGAAAATTATACTTCTTCTACAGGAGCGTCGGGAATAACGACGTCTTTCTTAGTCTTATTCATAAGACCTGTTACCTTATCAAACATTTCGGGTACAAGGTTAACAACTCTTTCAGCAGCGTTGTCATAAGCAGTGATGTGTTTGAGTGTAACGTCACCGTTGTTGATTACGAGGAATGCGACCGGTGTAATTGTAACACCTGCGCCACCGCCACCACCGAAGAGCTCTTTATTGCTCTTTGAGGGGAAGTCTGCACCGCCTGAAGCAAAGCCGTATGTAACCTTTGAAACAGGAATAATTGTTGTGCCACCCTCTAAGTCGGAGGCCAAGCGGTCTTA
>JAZQZO010000171.1:0-19437 GCA_045634065.1 Acutalibacteraceae bacterium | reverse complement strand
AACTTCTCTGTGTTCTTCGTCTGTGAGAGTTGAAGCTTCACCTGAAGTACCTGCGATAACAAGAGCGTCGATGCCCTCTTCAATCTGCCAGTTGATAAGCTTTGCAAAGTTTTCGTAGTCAACACCGCTTGAGGTCATAGGTGTGATAAGTGCTGAAGCTGCACCGGTAAAAATAGGCTTTCTTTCCATTGTTGTTTGCTCCTTATAATTAAAGATTCTTTTCCGAATTTCAAATTAACATAGATTAAAATATTTTCGGGTAGACCCGACAAAATAAAACACTCGATATCGCATCGAGTGTAATACAGCTCAGAAAACAATAGTTTCCGACGACAAGACTTGAATTATACACTTCAAAACCTGTCTGAATTATAATAGCACTCCGCAAATGCGACAGTCGGACAAATCTTATTTTATCCGCCCAGGTTGTCTTTCGCCTGACACCTTCGGCAGCAACCCCTTTCACTTTTGCAGGTCTTGCGAGAACCCCTTTGAATGAAAAGCTACTGATGATTAACCGCGCCTCTATCTTTAATTGAACTATTCGGTTTAGTGAAGTTTATCACTATTTTCATAATATGTCAATAGAAAAACTGCAATTTAGTCCTTAAAAGAGCTAAAAAATTCGTAAATACTCTCAAAAAAGAAAACCGTGCAGGAAAAAGGCGTAAAATACAGGTATTTTCTGTATTGGTTCAGCTCTTTTATTCTACCTAAATCAAAGCTATAATTCTTATCATCAACGTTGACACTTATTTCATTGCCCATAGTTTTCACGCTGAGAACTGCATATGGGGTGAAGTAGGAGTTAAATTCGCTTCGCTGCTTTGCTGTTACCGCGCCTGCACAAAGGCACAAAAGGCAGGTAATAACCACACAGGAAAGCATATATTTTGAGAGTATCTTTTTCATTTCGCTGTTCATTATTTCTCCTCGTAATCTTTCATAATTTCACTAAGGGCCGTACCGATACACTTGCCTGTATAGACAGCCTCTTCAAGAGTGTTGGCGTCACTGCCCACTTCAACTAAAAGTGAACAATGACTAAGGTTCATATTATATTTTCTCGGGCTGAAATAGAGAGGTCTTGTAATCCCCGGAAACATAGTCTCAAGCTGATTTTGCAGATGCACTGCAAAGGTGAGATTATATCTCCAGTCAGGGAAATTTTCTATTGGATTACCCTCTTCCTGGCAGCCGCTGATAATCATAATCTGTGCGGCTTTTTTGCCCTGAATGGTGGCTGTGGGTTTGATTTTTGTGCCGTCATTCTGCTGAATTGCATCACGGTGAATGTCAAGAACAACCTCAATTGTAGGGTGTTTTTTCAGGTACTCTTCAACCTTTTTTCTTGAGTGTTCATAGGCACCGTTATAGCTTAAATCGTGAATTTCCGTGTCGTGGATAACCTCATAACCGGCTTTTTCTATTTCTTCACAGATAGCCCTGCCGACACGCACCATATTGAGGGCAGAATCCTTGGTTCTTGTCATAAATCCGACTTCGTAAAATCCCCTGTCGAGTATCTGATAAGTCTCTGTGGTGTGGGTGTGAAATATCAGCACCGAGGGTTTGTCTTTTTCTACGGTGAGGTCGATTTTTTCGCCGAGAATCTTTTCAATATTGATAGAAGTCTTATTGACATTCTTCACCTTAACAGCACCGAAACTGTTGGTGACTCCCTCATTTTTATACTGTTTTTCATATATTGTGCCGTCTTTTTTATCTTTTGATGCTGTCTTTTTTCTGGTTGCAATCACTGTTTTTATATCATCGGGTGTAGTAGTGAATTTCTGCACCGAAACTGTTGGTTTTGCCTTGGTGGTACTTTCGGTTGTAGGCTTAGTTTCGGAGATTTCCACTTCACCAACCGCTTCGGCAGTGGTACTCTCTGTAGTGAAATCGGGCAGAGTGACACCCTTCTGCGGCAGAAAAGTTTTCGCTTCATAAAGGGCGATTTCTGACAAGGCGTATATGAAAAATTCACTGAAAATTATGGCAAGAGCGATGAAAATCCCGGTGATTAAAACTATTGCAAGCCTCTTTAAACCTTTGTTGTTTTTGCTATTCATATAATTTTCCTCCGAAATGATGCTATATAAATGAGTATTCACTTTCATCGGACAACATTCACTGATTTTGAAATTTCTAAGGGTTTAAGGGAAGTTTTATATAGAGGTGGGCTGTGGCTCAGGAATCCCGCCGACGGCGGGATTGAAGCGACCTGCGGTCGCTTCGTTGCGGCTTCGCCGCAACCCTGAGCCACCTCGCCTAGCCCACAATTTCTGCTATGTCTTCGGCAGACAGACCCTCCTGCAAGGCGAGATTTATCCCCATTGCCACAAGCCGCGAAGCCTTGTCAATAAGACTGTCAATTTCTTTCGGAGTCACCACCAGCTGTCGGTGCTGTGCAAAATCATCTTCAGATAATTCCACACCTGTTTTTTCAAGAACATCAAAAACCACAGTCAGTGCATCCACAACCGTCGGCACACCTATGGCAATAACGGGCACACCGAGAGTTTCGGCAGTTATTCCCTTTCTTCTGTTACCCACCCCCGACCCGGGCGACACACCCGTATCGCAAAGCTGAACCGTAGTCCCGAGCCTTGCAGTGTTGCGAGAAGCGAGAGCATCGACGACAATAACACACGAGGGCGAAATTTTCTTCACCACACCGCTTATGATTTCGACAGTTTCGATGCCGGTTTTGCCCAGAACTCCCGGCACAATGCCTGCCACAGAGCGAAGATTTCCCAAGCCTAAAGACGCAGCAAACTCACTGCCGATGTGCCTTGTTGCAAGAAGAAGTCCGAGACTTTTCGGCCCAAGGGCATCGGGGGTTATATCTTCGTTGCCGAGACCCGCCACGAGTACCGTGCCCTTTTTGGGAAGTAAAGATCTGAGTTTTCGGCATAGTACCTCTGAGACAGCCGAGAAGGCTTCGCTGCTTTTATAGAGTTTGTCGGTTTCAAGGGTAATATATCTGCCTTTTGGCTTGCCGATGAGCTTTTCGCCCTGCTCATTTATGATTTCTATGGTGGTTACTTTGACTCCGTTCAGGGTTTCTTCCTTTGACAAAACCCCGTCAAGTGTCTCTTTTTCGTGATATTCCCGCCTTTCAAGGGCAAGATCTGTGCGAAAATTCAAATTTTTTCACCTCAAACTATTGCATTATTTGAAAAGATATAGTATTATTATCGGCGTATGAAAAAAAGTCTATCCAAATTTGCAAAAATATCTTGCAATTTTTCAAAAAAAGTGATATGATGTCTTTTGCATGACGCTATTAAGAGGAGGTGTAACAATGCCAAACATTAAATCAGCAAAGAAGCGTGTTCTCGTAAGTGCAACAAAGCAGGCTCGTAACAAGTCAGCTAACTCAGCTCTTAAGACAGCTCTTAAGAAGGCTAACGTTGCTATCGAAACAAACGCTGAAGATAAGGAAGCAGCTGTAAAGCTCGCAGTTAAGAAGATTGACCAGGCTGTTGCTAAGGGTCTTCTTCACAAGAACAATGCTGCAAGAAAGAAGTCAGCTATCGTAACAAAGCTCAACGCTTCAAAATAATCAGCAAAGTTATAAGATTTCGAGATGGGTTCGCCCATCTCTTTTTCTTTTTATCGAACGTTTAAATTCATCACATATTTCCATCACAAAACTCTGAGATAATGACAGTCGGTAAATATATATATTAATATATCCTATTTTGTTATATAAAAACTTATATATTAATAAAAAAGCAATTGAAATTTAATCAGTTTCGTGGTAATATTTACTCAGTATTGTTTTGGAGGACTCACAAATTATGAAAAAACCACTTTCAAAGTCCCTGTCACTTTTGTTTGCACTATTTATTATGACCGCCCTTTTTGCTGTGTCAGCTCAAGCAAAAACCATAGTGTCAGGCGATTTCACATTCGAAACAACATCTTCTTCAAATGCTACTCTCAAAGAATATAAAGGCACTGCCGCTTCTGTTGAGATTCCGGAAAAAGTTGAATCTTATAAAGTTACCGTCATCGGTGCTGAAGCTTTCTGGGCAAACAAGACTATGACAAGCGTCACCATCCCCGGCAGTGTAACAAAAATCGAATATGCCGCTTTCAACGAGTGTACCGCCCTCACCTCGGTTGTTATCCCCTCATCGGTCAAGACTATAGGTGAAGCGGCTTTCTGGTACTGCACAGGTCTTAAGTCTGTAGTTATTCCCTCATCTGTAACCACTTTCGGCAAAGATGTTTTCAAGGGTTGCACTTCTCTTACCGCCTATACTGAAGACGGCTCAAAGGCTCAGGAATACATAAAGACTCTCGACTTTGTCAAACAAGGCAACAGATACGCAAAAGAAATCAAGCTTAACTACAGCGCTCTCACCTTAGGTCTTACTGGTACCAAAACACTTAAAGCTACTCTTTCTCCCACTCCCCTTTATTCTTCAAAGGTGACCTTCAAATCTTCAAACACAAAGGTTGCCACGGTTTCATCAAAGGGTGTCGTCAAAGCTGTGGGTCTGGGCGAAGCTACAATCACAGTCACAACTGCTGACGGCAGCAAACTCAGCAAAAAATGCACGGTCAAGGTTATTCCTCAGTCTGTTAAGAATCTCAAGCAGACAGCTATGACTACTTCAAGCGTAACTTTCACCTGGGATAAAATTTCAGGTGTTACAGGCTATAAGGTTTATAAGCTCAATGCAAAAAATGCCTGGGAAATCGTTTCAACCACTACCAAAACAACCTATACCGACAAAACCCTTTCAATGGGTCAGACAGCTCAGTATAAAGTCCGCGCCTATACAAAAGTTTCCTCCAAAACTTATTACGGCGCATATTCCTCGGCTCTTTCCGTAACACTTGCAAAACCCGGCACAGTACCTAAACTTTCAGCCACTGCAGGTGAAACCAATATCAAACTCACCTGGACCAAGGCAAGCAACGCCAATGGTTACAAGGTTTACATTCTCGACAGCAAAACAAACAAGTTCACCGAGAAAACCTCAACAACAGCTCTGACATTCAATATCACAGGGCTCAAAGCTAACACCGAATACAAATTCGCAGTCAAGGCTTATTATAAAAACACCGACGGTAAAATCACCTACAGTGAAAAGCAGATGGAAATCAATGCTTCAACCAAGCCCACAACAGTCAGCGGTTTCGCTTATGACAAAAACGCCGTCTATTTCGACAGAACAACTCTCACCTGGAAAGCTCTGAGCAATATCAGCGGCTATAAAATCTGGATATACGACACAACTGCTGACAAATCCGAGGCCTATGTGGAAACAGTTTCAGCCGATAAAACAAGTTTCACTGTTTCAAATCTCAAGCCAAATACCAAGTATTCTTTCAAAATAAGAGCATACACCAAGCGTGATTCCGGTACCGTTTACGGTAACTACACAGCCGAAATCAGCGTCAAGACTCTTTCTATACCCGCAACAAAGAAAGCTGCATTCGATGGCTTCATTCAAGCCCTCAACGCTACCAAGATTTACGGTGAACCCGCTTTACTCTACAAAGAGGTTTTCACCAAAGACTTCAGCGGTGATAAAAACGATACTGTGCTGAACAATATGATATCAACCGGCAAAAACTTCTATATTTTCAGTGGTGGCAAAGACTCAGCAGGCAATATCGTTTCAGCTTATATGGGTCCTGTCAATGCCGAAAGCACTTTGACGTTCGAAGATATCAAAGCTGACAACTTCTCTTATAAAGCCAACGGCTCAGGCTATGAAGTTACTTTCACCCTGGATAAAGAAGATAAATACGCAGGCAAAACCTCTCTTGTGACTTCACCCGTTAACTGGGAAAAGGTCAAAGATGTTGCTCAGGGCTTCTCCCTTGTTTCCTGCAACTACACGGGTACAAAAATAACAGCAAAAATCCAGAACGGCCTCATAAGCTATATGGAGATTTCAATGCCTGTTGAAGTACATTTCAAAACAGGTCAGGGTACCACCTATTCATTCAATCAGACCATTGTAACAACCACAGCCTTTGTGGCTTTGTAACAACAAGGAGGATAAATTATGAAAAAACTAACCAAATCACTTGTCGCAATATTAATTGCAATTGTGCTTGCCACAGTGCTTTCAGCATCCGCTTCGGCAGCAGACGTAGGCAGAGTAACAGGTCTTAAGGCTTCAACTGTTGTCAATAACTCAGTTGCCCTCACCTGGAATAATATCTCCGCAGCAGACGGCTACAGAATACAGTATCGTGAAAATAACGGTACCTGGATAACACTTTCAGACACTCTTCAGACCAATTCTTATGTGGTAAAAAATCTCAAACTCGGTTCAAGCTATTCTTTCAGAGTAAATGCCTATGATTTAGTCGAGGTTAAAGTTCCGTTATTAGGAGTTATTTCAAGCGAAAAAGACCACGCCAACTACAGTACCGAGGTCAGTGTCAGCAACTCTATAGGCAAGGTAACAGGTCTTAAGGTTGCTTCCACCACTGCAACAAAAGTAAAGCTCACCTGGACAAAGGTAAGCAATGCAACAGGCTATGTTGTGCAGAAAAAAGTTGACGGCAAATGGACAAACGTCAAAGCTACCACAGCTACAACCTATGTAGTTACAGGTCTTAAACCGAACTCAACAACTTCTTTCAGAGTCAGAGCTTATGCAAAAAATTCAGCCGGTAAGACTGTTTACGGTTCTGTATCATCCACTGTAAACGGTACAGCAAAGGTGCCTGCAGTCAGTGGCTTCAAATCTACAATTAAGAGTATTTCTTCAGTTCAGCTCTCCTGGACAAAAGCATCAGCTACAGGCTATCAGATTTACAGAAAAGCCGGCACAGGTGACTGGAAGAAAATCAAGACAATCACGAAAAACACCACTGTTACATTCACAAACAGCAGCCTTACCTTAGGCACAAAATATCAGTATAAAATCAGAGCATATTATAAACTTGATTCAAAAACATACTATGGTGCTTTCTCATCCGCAATAAGCGTAACACCCAAGCTTCCCACCGTCGTCGGTGTTGAACTCAACTCTTTCCCAACTAAAAACCTCGTTGTTTTAACCTGGGACAAAGTAAACGGCGCAAAGGGATATCAGGTTTACGATTACTCATCAGGCAAGGGAGTAAAAGTTGCAACAGTAGCCGTTAACAAAGCAACTATCAGCATACCCGACAATGTGATTGCAAAAATCAGAGTCAGAGCTTATACCACCATTTCAGGCAGCACAGTAACAGGCGCTTTGTCACAGGCCTATGAAATTTACTCAACTCCTGCAAAGGTAACAAACCTCGCTTATGAATCCAGCCCTGATAACACTCTTAAGCTCACCTGGAATAAAGTTGACATTGCTCACGGTTATAAAATTGAAGTTATCGATAACAAAACGTCCAAATGGATAATTTTTGCTCTGTGCACAGACAACAGCTTTACAATTTCCAATCCCGACGTTTTACCCGGCACAAACTTCAGAGTTACTGCTTTTGTTAAAAATAACGGCATCTCATTATACGGTGCCGTATCTGATGCAATTACTGCAAAAATCATACAGAAACCGGATATCTTCATAGGTGATACAACAACCACTTCTGTTACTCTTATGTGGACATCTATCGCTCAAGCAACAACCTATGTTCTTGAAAAATACAGCTACGATGAAGACACCTGGAAGGTTCTTAAAGAAACCACAGAAACTCAGTACACCGACCGAGTGCCTCAGGATGCTCTTGCTATGGGTGGTCTTTACCGCGTATATGCCAAGACTTCAGACGGTTCAAGAAGTTCAGTTTCAGAAGAAATCGCAGTTTATTCCGATGGCATCAAGCTCACACAGGACGGTGCATCACAAACTATCACCTGGCCTGCTGTTGAGGGTGCTTCAAAATATAAAATCTTTGTCAAGAGCGCATATACTGACAGAGGTTTCCTCGGTACGGTTATCCCCTCAAACATCAACACAGCAACTATTTCTCTTACACCCGACTCAGTTCAGTCAGTGGTTATCCACGGATATGAAGCAGACGGTGACTATATAGGCTGTGCCGTTGACGAGCTTATCATCAAGACCGAAAAGTTCAAGATGTTTGACACCGGCCATCCCCATTATAACCACAGCGTTAATTCACAGATTCTCTATCTTGTTGACGCTATCAACAAAACAAAACACGAGACAGGTACCCTTACCGT
This sequence comes from Acutalibacteraceae bacterium, assembly GCA_045634065.1. Taxonomy (GTDB): domain Bacteria; phylum Bacillota; class Clostridia; order Oscillospirales; family Acutalibacteraceae; genus UBA6857. The sequence goes on along the minus strand of JAZQZO010000171.1, from coordinate 11,273 downwards.
ATCAACAAGCTCAGCAGTGGCTTATAACACTGAAAAATTCTTTGTTAACTCTACCTCCTTCAACGGCAACAACATTGAAGGCTTGCTCAGATTCATAAACAGCTTATCGGGTCTTAACAAAGATTCAGACGATGTCAAAAATCTCACTCTTTCAGGTACAGAGAAGTCTCAGGAAACCCTGACATTCGAAAACTGCATTGCTAAAAACTCACAGGGCAAATCAGTAAATCTCGCAAAATATATTGATCCCTCAGACGAGGAATGTGCTTATCTTTATGCAAGCAACGACCCTTCAGCCTGGAGAGAAGGCGTAAAATCTGTGACTGTAACACCTATTAACGGTGGCGGTTATAAATATGTTATGGTTCTTTATAAAGAGGAATACGGCACTGAAACCAATATAAGTGAAGCTCATTATCACAAAGGCTTTGCAACCACCGTTGCATCCATCGGTCAGTTCTCAACCACAACCCTCGAAAACCAGCTTACAACAGTCGGTGATACAACTATTACAGCTGTTATCAATGCTGACGGTACTCTCGACTCATATCAGGTAGCTTCACCCTATTCGATGAAGATGAAAGCTCCTGTTAACGGTATCATCGGCATCAACAATTTTGGTATGCAGATCAACGGCACTGTTGCATCACTTTACACTTTCAAAAGATAAAAAAACGGACTTTTTCAAGGGGTACCTTACGTGTATCCCTTGATGTATTCGAAAAAGAGGTACATATGGACTTTAAAAAACTCGTAAGAATACTTTCAGTGGCAGCTATGGCACTCTGGCTCTTCTGCCTGTCTTTCCTGGTAGCACAGCAAGTTGCACGCAAAGCCGTCAACGACACAACCACTACTCTTCCACCAATTGTCACTAACACGCCTATAATCAACGACAACCCTGTATTACAGCCTACTGAGCAAAACACTCAGCCCACACAGTCACCGTCTGTTGATGTAAACGTCACTGCCCAGACTCAGCCCACACAGCAGATTGACCAGACAACTGCACCTACCGTGGCACCGCAGGGTCCCGCAATACCCTCAACAACAGCTGAAATTGTTGCGGCATATGTAAACGGCATCAACACTCTCAAGGCAACACCAAACTTCACCTGCCTGAGAACCTCCAAGCTCAACGTCAACATCGACAAAATCAGCGGCGGTTTCATAGTTGAAAAAGCTGCCAATATGGTTATCGAGCAAAATCAGATTCCCCCGACTACATATACTTTTGTCGGTGGTGTGGACGCGGCTACAGGTGTCACCCCTATGGGAATTCTGCCCCCGCCCAACAAGCAGAGCATCATCAATGAAAACTTTGTCAAGAGTGCAACAGCCACACCCACAGCAGACGGCGGATACACATTGAGAATTGATCTTAACGATGAAGCTCATATCTATCCGGGCCAGGCTGATAACCTTGTAAATATAGTTGAGGTTGTTGACACAACAGCACTTATTCCGGCTCAGGCAACCACTCACTATATAGAAATTTATTACTCAGGCGTATATGTTACAGCAAACTTCGACAGCCAAGGCAGAATGACCTACACCAAGAACTATATGGAAGTTAAGGAAATGAGAGGCTCGGGTTCAATGATGGGCTTCACAATGACCGTTGAAGGTCACGGCGATTTCTACGGCGAGTATTCAATAACATACTGAGAAAAATTCAACAAAATATAGTGGCAAAACATTGACAACACCCTATATAAATGTTATAATTAGCCATACCTAAAGTTTATGGAGGAACATAAAATGGAAACTTTTAAGAAGATTGCTAAAGTTGTTGCTATTATCCTTGCTATTGTTGCAGCTATCGCAGCTGTTTACTATGCAGTTACAAAGATTATCGAAAAGAAAAAGATGAAGAACGCAGACCAAAGAGAAAACTTCGTTTCTTGCGCAAGCTTTGATGCAGATTTCATCTCAGAAACAGTTGCATAATTGAACACAAAAAGATGAGAAGCTATGGTTGAGTCCATAGCTTCTTTTTTATTCTCACTTATCCTTCGGTTTTGCGAATATGCTCACCGCAAGTCCCAGCAGCACTGCCGCCATAATGCCCACACTCGCCGAAGAAAAGGGTCCGCTTATTGCTCCCAAAATTCCCTTTTCTACGACGGATTGTCTTGTACCTTTTGCGAGGGCATAACCGAAGCCTGTCAGTGGCGTTGTTGCACCTGCACCTGCAAAATCGACTAAGGGCTCATAAACTCCTATTGCACCGAGAACTACCCCGAGTACCACAAAAAGCACCAAAACCTTGCCGGGAGTCATTTTTGTAAGGTCTATGAGAAGTTGCCCGATTACGCATATTCCGCCACCCACTGCAAAGGCTTTGAGCAAATCTAAAACCATATCCATATCACATCACCCGAAACTTTGAAAGCATCTCTTTACACTTGCCCATATTGCTGCAGACAGCACAAAGAGCAATAATAACCGTAGCAAGGCAGATAGCCTTTTTAATGTAATAAATATATTTTGAGCATTTTATAAGACAACAAAGACACTTGACTGTTTTAATAAGGTTCATAATTTCACCCCTTTCTGATGTTTACAAGATGTGCAATTCCGGGAATAGTTTGCCCTTGAAGTGACGACACCGTTGACATAAGGGCACCCGTAGCCACAAAAAGAATATTACTGTATTTCCCGCTATGCATACCTGACAGAATATGAGAACAAAGCACACTGCCACTGCAACCGCAGCCTGACCCACCTGCGTGAACATCCTGCTTCTCACGCTCAAAAATCATAAGACCGCAGTCTTTGTGTACCCTGCCGAGATCTATGCCCTCTTCTTTGAGCATAAGCTCGTATAAAAGTTCAGTTCCCACACTGCCCAGGTCACCTGTGAAAATAGCATCATAGTCCGTGGGTTTAGTGCCTGTGTCCGAGAGAAAGTCCGCTATGGTTTTCTTTGCAGCAGGTGCCATTGCCGCACCCATATTGTTGCTGTCGAGAATGCCTAAATCCTGAATTGTGCCAAGGTGAATCTTGTCGATATAAACTCCCTTGCCACCATCTCTGCCAAGGACTACTGCACCTGAACCCGTCACTGTCCACTGAGCTGTTGGAGGTCTCTGCCCACCGTATTCAAGAGGTTTCCTGAATTGCTTTTCAGCCGAACAAAAATGCGAGCTTGTGGCAGCTATGCAGTTGGTAAAAGCCCCGGTTTCTATCATAAGTGTCGTCATACAAAGACTCAGCGCCATAGTTGAGCAGGCTCCGTAAACCCCACAAAAAGGGATGCCGAAATCTCTTATACCAAAACTCGAACCTATACACTGACTAAGCAAATCACCCGAACAAATAACATCGATATCACTTTTCTTAAGATTCGACTTAGCTATAGCCCTTTTTATGGCAGTCTTAAGATAAAGACTCTCTGCCTTTTCCCAAGAGTCCTCACCCATTGTTGTGTCAGGGTATATCTCGTCAAATTCCTTGGCAAGAGGCCCCTGTCCCTCTTTTTTGCCCACCACACTGGCAAAGGATATTATCTTTGGTTTAAGCTCTGTTATTATGGTTTTTCCCCGTCTTGTTGCCATAGATATTCTCCTTTAAAACAGTCCGAAAAAATATATGATAAAGCCGTACACAGCCGCCACCGAACACCCGAAAACAATAACGGGGCCTGCAATAGAAAACATCTGTGCTGCAGTACCTAATATTCTACCCTCTGTCTGAAACTCAAGGGCAGCACAAACTATGGAGTTTGCAAAGCCTGTAATTGGCACCATAGTACCTGCACCTGCGTGCTTTGCGATTTTATCAAAGACGCCGAAAGCTGTCAGTACCGCCGTAATCGCTATTAGAATGGTTGTAATCAGCGCCTTGCTTTCTTCCTGAGACATATTGGTGTAAGAGAAAGCGATAGTCAATCCCTGAGCAAAAGCGCAGATTGCACCACCGAATAAAAAAGCCTTGATGCTGTCTTTTAACACAGGTGAGTTTGGCGAAGCTTTTTTCGCCATCTTGCCGTATTCTTCTTTTGATACAGACATATTTTATCCCTCATTTCTTTCTAATCTATCTTTCGTAGCTTCTTCAAAAATATTCATATCTGTTGACAAAGAAAGGCAAAAATTATAAAATGATAGTATAACTTTTAAGGAGAAAATATTATGGCAATTTTTAAATCTTTTATGGCTGTGCGCCCCACAAACGACAACGCAGAAAAAGTTGCTGCTCTGCCCTATGACGTTATGAATTCTAAAGAAGCAAGAGAAATGGTCAAAGGCAAGCCCTATTCATTCCTGCACGTGGACAAAGCAGAAGTTGATTTAGATGAAAACATTGATATATATGATGAAAAGGTTTATCTCAAGGCAAGAGAAAACCTCGATAAGCTCCAGAGTGAAGACATCTGCAAGCAAGACGAAAAACCCTGCTTTTATATCTACCGTCAGATTATGAACGGCAGAAGTCAGACAGGTCTGGTAGGTTGTGCTTCAATCGACGACTATATGAACAACATCATTAAAAAGCACGAATTCACACGCGCCGACAAAGAGGCTGACCGTATCCGTCACGTTGACTATTGTGATGCCAATACAGGTCCTATTTTCCTTACTTATCGCAAAAACGATGCTGTCAGCGAAATCATTGACGCTTGGAAAGCAAATCACACACCCTGCTATGATTTTGTAACGGAAGACGGCATTGCTAACACTGTATGGGTCGTAGACTGCGACGAAGTAAACGCTAAACTTCAGAGCGCTTTCGAGGGTATCGATTATCTCTATATCGCTGACGGTCACCACCGCTGTGCAAGTGCCGTAAGAGTAGGTCAGATGAGAAGAGATGCTAATCCTGACTACACAGGTGCAGAGGAATTCAACTTCTTCCTTGCAGTAGCGTTCCCCGAAAACGAGCTTGAAATTATGGACTACAACCGCGTTATGAAAGATATCGCAGGCAACAGCAAAGATGAATTCATCGCTAAACTCAGTAAAGATTTCACTGTTGAAATTTACGAGGGTGACGGTGCGTACAAGCCCGAGACTAAACACACTTTCGGTATGTATCTTGACGAGAAGTGGTACAAACTCACAACCAAAGAGGGTACTTTTGACGAAAGCGACCCCGTAGGCAGACTTGATGTTTCAATCTTGCAGAACAACTGCATCACTCCCATTTTCGGCATCGAAGACCCGAGAACCGACAAGCGTATCGACTTCGTCGGCGGTATCAGAGGTCTCGGCGAGCTTGAAAGAAGATGCAAAAACGATATGGTCATCGCTTTTTCGATGTACCCGACATCACTGGAAGACCTTATGGCTATTGCCGATGCAGGCGAGGTTATGCCGCCCAAGTCAACCTGGTTCGAGCCGAAACTTTTAAGCGGTCTCTTCATTCACAAGCTCAGCTAAGTCGGAGATAAACATATGCATAGAAAAATTGACGGAACTTTTTTCGAGTTCAGACACCACAACACAGCCGAGGGCAAATATTGGAATCCGGCACTTGAAAAATTTCAGGCTGATGATTGGCGCGCAAAGGTCCGCGAAATATCTGCTCTCGGTATGGAATATATAGTTGTAATGTCGACTGCCCTTTATGACAGATGCTATTTCAAATCAGAGGTTTTCCCATTTGCTGATATCCCCTGCCCCGACCCGATTGAAGCACTTCTGAGTGAAGCTGACGACTGTGGCATCAAGGTTTTTCTCGGTAACGGCTTTTACGGGGACTGGCGAAAAGCAAACTATAATATAAAAGCTAAAGATGTCATTGAGCGCTCATTCAGAGCTATGGAGGAGCTTACTGCTCTCTACGCTCACCACAAGAGCTTTTACGGTTGGTACTACCCTGACGAGACTTGTATCATCCTCAATTTCTCCAAGGATTTTGTGAATTACGTCAACCTCTGCTCAAAGCGTGCAAGAGAAATCACCCCTGACAAGAAAACTCTTATTGCACCTTTTGGTACTAACCTTGCTCTGACCAACAAGAGATATGTAAACACCCTTATGAATCTCGATGTGGATTTCATCGCTTATCAGGACGAAGTCGGCGTGAAAAAGACACCTGTGGCAAGAACCGAAAAGATATATGAAAGACTCAGAATAGCTCACGATAAAGCAGGCAGAGCTGAACTTTGGGCAGATATCGAACTCTTCGATTTTGAGGGCGTGGTGTATAAGAGTGCACTTCTTCCCGCAGATTTTGAAAGAGTGAAAAGACAGCTTGAAAACGTTGCACCCTACTGCGACAAGATTCTCAGCTATCAATATTTAGGCATTATGAACCCTGCCGAGTCTACAGCCTTTGCAGGTCACCCCGACTCGGTGAAACTTTATGAGGAATATAAAAAGTATATAGGGAGATGAATGTGATGAGCACTGAACTTAAACGCACCTACACACCATTCACCGAATGGGCTGAAAAATCAAAGCAGACTGAATACACCGAGACTACTCCCCTTTTAAATCCAGACGGCACTCTCAACGCAAAAGGCTGGGCAAGGCACAATGTTTTTCAGTACGACAGAAATCTCGTAAAAACAGAGCGTCTCATCAGCAAAAAAGAGTGGGAATATTACACCGTTACCGACGGACAGAAACAGCTTCTTATTTCCTTTGCTCACGTTGGCATAGGCGGATTTATGGGACTTAGACTCATTGACCTTCACACAGGCGAAGTTCACGCTGACGGCTCGACAATATTTGTCGGTGGCAATAAGCATCTCCCCCTTGACAGAGTTGATGCAAAAGGCAGATTCACAGGCAAAGAGGGCGACACGGTTTACGATTTCAACACAATGGAGACTGAGCGCACTATCTATTTCAAGATGATGCACCAGGACAAAATTCTCAAGTGTAGTCTCAGTATGGATATCCCTAAGAGTTTGGAAAACATCACAACGGTACTGCCCTTTAAGGGTGATGACACCAAGTTCTTTATGACCACCAAGCAGAACTGTATGCCCACAGGCGGTGTTTTCACCTTTGGCGATTTCACCTATGAATTTACCAAGGATAAATCATTCTGCTGTCTTGACTGGGGCAAGGTCAACACTCCCCACAAGATGGTCTGGTACTGGGGAAGCGGTGCAGACTATATCTATGATGAAAAGGGCGAAAAGCACATCTTCGGCTTTGAAATCACCTGGGCAATCGGCGACGAAAGCCACGCCACAGAAACCTGCCTCTTCTATGACGGCAGGGTACATAAAATCGGTGCAGTTGATGTAGAAAAGTTTCCCAAGGGCAGGCTTATGGAAAACTGGAAAATCATCTCCGAAGACGGCAGATTCAATCTGACTATGAAGCCTATACGCAACAATCCAAGCGACTTGAATCTCGGCTTTGCAAGAATGAACTGTAACCAGGTTTACGGGCTTTGGAGTGGTGATGTAACCCTCGACGACGGCACGAAACTCGAAATTAAAGATATGTTTGCTTTCTGCGAATATGTAGAAAACAGATGGTAAAAAACAACTGACGGACATCCCGATGGACTCCGTCAGTTTTATTTTATTCGCCTACAGGCTTGTTTGTAAGAGTTGTGACTATGAGTTTTTTCATATTCACCTTGCCCATTTTTGTGTCACCGTCACCAAAGAGCATTACAGATTTACTGCCACTGCACTTATCCCACTTTGGCAGGTTTTCACCGTTAGGGTTGCCGTTTGTGACAAAGTTGCAAAGGTAAGATGTCATCTCATCACTGAGACTGTAGTCTTTGTCTTCCATTGGCCGCCAGCAATTTTTGAGAGTGCCGAACCAGTACCAAAGGTCACTGCTGTGCCAGGCACCCTTATCGTCACCGGGGAGCATTCTGCCAAAATGCCACACATATGCACCGTTTTTCGCACCCCACTTTTTAGTCATAGGATGAAGCACTGCAGGTGCCATATCATGACTTGTTGAGCCAACCATATAGGGAATATTCATAGGCTTTGCGCCGTCTTTTATAAATATGCCGTCTTTGACAGGTGACGCTGCCATAGCACTGCCCTTGGTGTTTTTCCACTCTTTGAAAAGAATCTCAGGTGACACCTTGCGGAATTCTTCAAGACTGCTGCAGCCGCACTTAGCCATAACCTCTTTCCAGAAAGCGTTTCTCTTTTCCGGTGCACCTGTCATAAATGAGCCCATACCCACACCGCTTGACATTACTGCCGACCTGAAAAGGCCCTTTGCAAGGTCACAGTTACACAAGTGCTGAACACTCATAGCCCCTGCACTCTGACCCATAATTGTGATTTTATTTTCGTCGCCACCGAAAGATGCGATGTTATTTTTCACCCACTCAAGAGCTGCCAGTTGGTCAAAAAGTCCATAGTTACCTGAGTGACCTGATTCTTCCTTGAGTTCGTCGAGGTATGCAAAGCCCATAGGTCCCAGACGATAATTGATTGTGACTGCAACCACACCTTTTTTTGCCCAGACGGGACCATCAAAGTGCTTTTCGTGACCGCATCCGCCTGTAAATCCACCACCGTGAATATAGACTAAAACAGGCAATCTGCTGTCTTTTGAGGCATCTTCGGGAGTCCAGATATTAAGGAATAAGCAGTCCTCATCATAGGTGTAAGTTTCACCCTTGCGAAATTCCCTGTAGTAGAATATCTTGCCGGGGTTTTCTTCTTCATTATAGAAGGCACGTGGCTGATATGAGCAGTTGCCATACTTTGTTGCATCATATGTACCCTGCCACTGTGTGATAATTTCGGGATATTTCCACCTCTCGGCAACAGCGTAGCGAATACCCTTGAAAGCAATAACACCTTCAATATTACTGTCTGTACCGAGAATCTCACCGCAAGGGGTAAGTATTGTTTTATCCATATGTTACTGCTCCTTCTGAGCTTTTTTGAATTCGTCGATTTTACGTCTTGTTTCAGGACTCATATTCCAAAGGAACTTGAATGCCGCCCAAGAGCCGAATACGAAAATACCCGGCAGAAGTACAGCAATAATCTTGATACCCGAAACAGTAGTTGCTGACTGAACCGCAAGATCTGCGTTATAGCCTGTCCAGCCAAGCATAAGAACAGTTGCAGAGTTACCGATGGTCTGACCCACACGGCGTGAAAGATTGAATGTGCCGTAAATTGAGCCTTCTGTTCTTTTGCCTGTAATCATTTCGTTATAGTCAATGGCTTCACTTACAAGACCCCACTGCATATAAATCGATACACTCGCAAGGCCCATTGCGCAGTTGCTTAAAATCATATGAACATATGGATTCACGACCATAACCATATGCATACCGAAAAGACCTATGTACATAACAGCACCAACAAGAAGTCCGAAACGGATAAATCTTTCAAGACCAAACTTCTTTGCAAAATAAGGACCGCCAATAAGTGTAACGGTCATAAAGGGAGCTGACACAATTGAACCGTAGGTGACAAGCTTAAGGTCATCATAAACTGCCGAGAACATATAGTTGGTAATAGTGTTGCTTACATACTGCATTGTGCAGATGCAAAGTCCGTGGATACAAAGAGCCAGGAAGGGTCTGTTGACACGAAAAACATTAAGTATATCAGTAAACTTAATATTCTGCTGCTGAGCATCCTCAACGGTATCAGTTGTTCTTTCTTCGGTGAGTGCATAGTGACCAAGACACATCGCAAAGCCTATTGCAGCACAGATACCTGCACCGATAGCGTAACCTGCCGAATTTGTCTGACCGTATTTATCAATAAGCATTGGCATAAGCACCACAGGGATAGCGTTGCCCACAGCCGAGCCGAAGCCACGTGCTGACGAGAGTGTTGCTCTGTCTTTATCGTTATCAGCCATAGCAGAAAGAAGCGAGCCCATAGGAATGTTGAACATTGTGTATGTGCCTTCATAGATAATCTTCAGACCGAAGAGTACGCAAACAAGTGAAAGGCCTTCAAAAAGCGAGGGTACTGACCAAAGAGCAATAAAGCTGACACACACGAGTGGGGTACTTCTTAAAAGCCAGGGACGGAATTTACCCTTGGGATTATGCTTCTTTGCAAAGATTTTATCCATAAATGCGCCCATAAGAGGGTCATTGATAAAGTCCCACACATTCCATACTGCTAAAAGTATTGCGAGAACTTCCGTGTTGATTTTTAGTGCATCTGTGCAATACATAGCAAAGGTACTGCCCATAAGAGCAAAGGTCATACATCCGCCTGCATCACCGAGACCGTATCCGATTTTATGCTTCATAGTAAGACCTGAAGCTGTTTTTTGTTTTTTTGTTTCTGTCATAATTTCTCCTCCAATTTAACTTTACTTTATTCTAACATATTTTTTATCACTTTACAATATCACCGCGATAAGATCTGCCTTTCAGATTGCAATTAGTCTGCAATTTGATTATACGCTTTTATTACCCATTAAGATAAAATCAGTCCGACTCTATGCAGAGCGAACCGATTGTTTGTTTTTATGTATTACGTATCAGAAAGCGGTAAAGGTGAGCTGCGGCTCCATTAAATCGCAACGCGATTTACAGCGACTGCGTCGCTGAGCCGAAGCCCTCGGCTTCGGCTATGGAGCCGCGAACCCACCCTTGAAGTCTGATGTTTATAAAGTCGCACCGTCACCGAAAGGATTCACATCATCGACTATGTGAATTTCAGGTAAGCTATTATCCGGCACATTTTTAAGAGCACCTGAAAGTCTGAAAAGAGTTATCATACTGCCGAGCATAACGATAATACCCACAGGAAGCAGCAACAAGCCTGCACCCATAAAAATATCCACGTCTGAGAATATCAGTGCAAGGTATGATACAGCAGTAGAAATAACTGTAGTAATCACATTAGCTATACCCCATACACGAAGTGACGAAACTTGAGGGCAGGAGTATCTGGCAGCAACATCCGAAAGTTCGGAGAAAAGCTTGTAGATGAAATACATATTGCATATAGCAGGGATAATTGCAATATAACTCAGATATCCGCTAATACCGAAAATAGAGACTACCCAGGAAATAACATTCCACACCAAAAGGAAGATGCCAACAGGGCGAAGTTTCTTTAAGTCTTCTTCAAAGCCAACAATAAATGTGAGGGCTGACACTATTAAGGCATAGCCTGCCCAGTCAGCCAAGAGATCAACAGGTCCTATTTTAAAGTGCATATGAATCAGGAAAAATCCCCAAGCGATTCTTTTTACTGAAGAGCGAACATCATAAATATTACTTGTCATAGTGTGAGCCTCCTTTGTGTTTTTTGCAGGTGAAACTACCTATATTTTAATTCTATCCATAAAAAAAGACTTGTCAATGCTTTTTATTTTTTTCTTTTTTTATGCAGCTTGTCT
>JAZQZO010000170.1:0-6123 GCA_045634065.1 Acutalibacteraceae bacterium | reverse complement strand
AAGTCCGTTTGATACAGCACCAAGCAACCCGACACAAGTACTTAAAAAGCAAATCAACACCAAAGGGAACCATACACCGGCATATTTTTTATTTTTATGTTTTATTCTGTCATAGACATCCGATGCAAACACAAGAATACTCGGTATTATCAGTATAAGATACCATTTTCCAAAATTCTCAGGCAAGACATTTACACCTCTTTTTTTATATTGTCCTCGCCGGACAGGCATTCTTTTTGCTATCGCACAAAAAGAATCAAAAACGCGATGTTATTTGTCTAGCTCTTCACAAGCTAAGGTTGCCGCCACAGTGCCGTCTGCTGCCGCAGTTGTCAGCTGTCTGACAGGCTTCTTTCGGCAGTCACCTGCAATATATATACCCTCTTTAACCTTGCATTCCTCACCTGCTTTTACATATCCGTACTCATCAAGTGGCAAGATATCAGAGAACTCTTTCGTTGACGGCACCTGACCGATGGCAAGGAAAAGACCGTTTACAGCTATTTCTCTTTTTTCGTCGGTTTTGACATTTTTAACCTTGACGCTCTTAAGCAAAGGTCCTGCTTCAGCTGACACGAGTACACTGTCGAGGATAAACTCAACATTATCAAAACTTCTTAGCTTTTCTACAAGCTTGTCTTCTGCTCTGAAAGCATCGCGTCTGTGGACAAGATAAACTTTCTTACATATCTCGGCTAAATAAAGAGCATCCTGCACGGCAGTGCTGCCGCCACCCACAACCATAGTTTCCCTGTTTCTGAAAAAATTTCCGTCACAAACAGCACAGTATGAAAGGCCTCTGCCGATAAGACTCTGCTCATTTTCAAGTCCCGACTTTCTCGGCTCAGCACCGAGAGCAAAAATCACAACCCTGCCCTCATATTCACCTTTATTTGTGATAACCTTTTTAATGTCACCGTCTATAACCTGTGTTACAGTTTCATTTTTGAACTCACAGCCGAAACCCTTAGCCTGAGCGTGTAGATTCATACTAAGCTCTGCACCGCTGACATTTTTTAAACCGGGATAATTCTCAACGGCGTGGCTCTGACTTATCTGACCGCCATATGCTTTCTTTTCAAAAAGCAGCACACTTTTACCACTTCGCAGAGCGTACACTGCCGCTGTAAGACCTGCGATACCGCCACCGATAATGATTATATCTTTCATAAGTTTCACCTTCCTAGTGTTACTTTTGTTTCTCTTCAGATTTATTTTATCACAACTGACTTAAAAATAACATAGAGACTGATATTTTTTTGAAAAAACCTTAAAAATCTTTTCATCTGTATGGAATTTCCTTACTTGTTGTGATATAATACTTTAGAATGTGTAATTATGCTTATTTTTCCTACATATAAACTTTTATCAGAAAGGAAGTAATGCTTTATGAATAAAACCGTATGCGGTCTTAATATAAACTATACCGAGCGTGGCGAAGGCGATTTAGTGGTACTTCTTCACGGTTGGGGCAGCAATATTACCCTCTTCGAGCAGGCTATTGCAATCTTAGAGAAAAAATATAAGGTTATAGCTATGGATATGCCCGGTTTCGGTGAAAGCGAAGAGCCTAAGGAACCCTGGTGTGTTGACGATTATGTTGGCTTCGTTTTAGAATTTTTAAAGGATTATGCTCCCGAAAAAATCACAGTTCTCGGTCACTCATTCGGTGGCAGAGTTATCATCAAGATGTGTTCAAGAGAATTGCCCTTCACAATTGAAAAAGTCATTCTCGTTGACTCTGCAGGCGTAAAACCAAAGAAAACTTTCAAGCAGAAGACCAAACAGAGTATCTACAAGGCAACCAAGAGCATCTATTCATCAGACGTGGTGCAGAAAATGTTCCCCGATGCACTTGAAAACTTAAGAAAAAGAAACGGCTCGGCTGACTACAATGCCGCTTCTCCTATAATGAGACAAACTCTCGTCAAGGTTGTTAACGAAGACCTGACTGACCTTATGCCCAATGTCAAAGCTCCCACTCTTTTAGTCTGGGGTACTGCCGACGATGCTACACCTCTTTCCGATGCACTTATTATGGAAAAACTTATGCCTGAAGCAGGTCTTGTAAAATTTGAGGGTGCAGGTCACTACAGTTTCCTTGAACGTGCCCCCCAATTCGGCAGGGTACTCGCAAGTTTTATGAACATCAATCTTTAATTTGAAAGGATAATATATATGACTACTGTTTTAGTTTTTATGGCTATGGCGCTGTTTTTCATCAGCACAACTATGTCAGTTATTGATTCGGTGCATTTCTTCCAGCTTAACTCCTACCGTTTCGATACTCACACAAAATGGATAAGAGAAAATTCACGCAAGTATCTCACCCACAACATTATTGCTGTGCTTATGCTTATTGTGGTTTTCATTCCTGTTGCTCCTATAATAAAAGCTATCTGCCTTGAGGTGCTTTTCATCATTTCACTTCCTGCTGAGAAACCAAAAAAGGCAAAGAAACCTCTTGTTTACACACCGAGAGTAAAGCGTATGCTTTTCACAACTCTTCTCCTTGTTCTCGCAGTTCTTGTTCCCACAACTATCAAAGGACTCAGCTCTGCTCACGAGTCTTATCCTCTTTTCGCAATGGTACTCATTTATACCCTTGCACCTTATATCATTCTTCTTTCAAACCTTATCAATAAACCTGTTGAGCTGAGCATCAATCAGTACTATACCAACGATGCAAAGAAAATGCTCAGAGCTTGTCCCGACCTTAAGATTATCGGCATCACAGGCTCCTACGGTAAAACAAGTGTTAAATATTATCTGACCACTCTTCTCAGAAGCAAATACAATGTTCTTATGACTCCCGAAAGCTACAACACTCCTATGGGCGTTGTAAAGACTATCCGCGGCTCACTTAAGGCAACAGATGAAATTTTCGTCTGCGAAATGGGTGCAAAATGGGTGGGTGATATCAAAGAACTTTGCGATATCGTACATCCTCACCACGGTATCATCACATCAATCGGCCCTCAGCATCTTGAATCATTCAAGACTCTCGAAGCTATCACGGGTACAAAGTTTGAACTTGCAGATGCTCTCCCCGAGGGTGGTATGCTCTTCCTTAACGGTGATGACGAAAACATCGCTGACCACAAGGGTGACAGAAAACACATTTCATATAGTCTCGTGGGTGGCGATTACTCAGCTTTTGATATTGCAGTATCCGAAAGAGGTACAACATTCAAGGTGAAAGCTCCCGACGGCGAAACTCAGGAATTTTCAACCAAACTCATCGGCAGACACAACGTACTCAATATCGTCGGTGCTATTGCCGTCAGCCATAAAATGGGCATAGAACTCAAAGATCTTCGCTCAGCCGTAAGAAAGCTCGAGGGAGTACCCCACCGACTTCAGCTCAGAGATAAAGGTAATATTACTATCATCGACGATGCATATAACTCAAATCCCAGCGGTACAAAGGCTGCACTTGAGGCTCTCTCACTCTTTAACGGCTTCAAGATTCTCGTTACTCCCGGTATGGTTGAGCTTGGCAGCAAACAGGATGAGCTCAACAGAGAATTCGGTCAGAACGCTGCCGGTGTCTGCGACTATGTTGTACTCGTAGGTGAAAAGCAGGCAGTGCCTATTAAAGCAGGCTTACTTGACAAAAATTACGATGAGAGTAAAATATATGTTGCTTCAAATATAAACGAGGCACTCACTCATGTTTACGCCCTTAATTCTCAGGGCAAAAAGAAGATTGTTCTTCTGGAAAACGATTTACCCGATAACTATTAATCTTTTTAAAAGGTGTGATATATTATGAAAATCAAAGTCGGTGTGCTTTTCGGCGGTAAGACCGTAGAGCACGAAATTTCAATTATCTCAGCTATTCAGGCAATGGGATATTTGGACAGAAACAAATATGAAGTTATCCCCATCTACATAACAAAGAATAACGAATTCTATGTAGGTGAAGAGGTTGGCAAAATCGAAAGCTATACCGATATAAACAGCCTTATTAAAAACTCACAGAGGGTTATTATGGTCAGAGACGACAATAAGGTCAACCTGATCAAGTACCCTCAGAAAATGTTCTCAAAGGGTGTTGTTGACTATATTGATATTGCTTTCCCCATCGTTCACGGTACCAACGTAGAAGACGGCACACTTCAGGGCTTCCTTAAAATGTTCAATATTCCTTATGTAGGCTGTGATGTTCTTTCATCAGCAGTCGGTATGGACAAATATGTGATGAAAACCGTACTCAAGGATAATGGTATCCCCGTACTCGATTGCAAATGCTACACCGCAAAACAGTATGACGAAAACGAAGAAGCTATCATCGAAGAAATCGAAAAAGCTATCGGTTATCCTCTTATTGTAAAACCCGTTAACCTCGGTTCATCTATCGGTATTTCAAAGGCTGAAAACCGCACAGAGCTTTACGATTCACTTGACACAGCTTTCCGCTATGCTACAAAGGTACTCGTTGAAACAGCAGTGCAGAATCTCAAGGAAATCAACTGCTCGGTTCTCGGTGATTATGAAGAGGCTGAGGCTTCAGAATGTGAAGAACCTGTATCAAGTGACAAGATTCTCACTTTCGCTGAAAAATATATCGGTGACGGCAGTGCAAAAGGTGCAAAGGGCACAAAAGGCGGTGTGAAATCATCAGGCGGCAGCAAGGGAATGGCTACACTCAAGAGAAAGATTCCCGCTGATATCACAGATGCGCAGAGAGATGAAATCCGCTCACTTGCAGTTAAGGCATTCAAGTGTCTCGGCTGCGGCGGTGTATCAAGAATTGACTTTATGATGGATACAGCTACCGGCAACATTTGGCTCAACGAAATCAATACTATCCCCGGCTCACTTTCATTCTACCTTTGGGAACCAATTGGTGTTAAATATTCAGAGCTTCTTGACAGAATGATTTCACTTGCACTCAAGCGTGAACGCGAAAGTGAAAACATCACCTATACCTTTGATTCAAATGTACTTCAGGGTGTTAAGCTCGGTGGCGGCACTAAGGGCGCAAAAGGTACAAAATCATAATATCAAAAGCAAGGAAATCTTTTGATCAAGACTTCTCAAAAACTTTTAGTCTACGTGCAGAACCCTATACAAAAAAGAAAAATTTACAGGCAGTTTATCACTCATAAGTGAGACTGCCTGTTTTATTGTCATATTGTATAAAGCAAATATAAACTATCTGTATAAACTGCCTATTTTTTCTTGTTTTGCTGTAAACTATAGAATTGTTTTTGTTTTTGTGATATAATGCAAGAATGATAAAAGCGGCAAAATTTCTATTACTTTTACCGTTTAATTCAAAACGCTAGGAGGAAAAAAATTGGTACAAACAATTAAATCCAAAGTCTCAGACTTAAGAACTTACTGGAAAATTCCTATGCCCGGTCGCTATATGCCATTTAAGGAAATTATGGCTTATGCCGTCGGCGGTATGGGTGCTTATCTCATCATCACAATGGCGTCGATTCTTATCGTCAGCACAAACAATATGGTTGTCAGTGCTGCTGTCGGTGTTTCGCCCACCCATATGTACATACTTTATATAATTTCAACTATCGCTAATATCCCCCTTACAGCTCTCAGAGCAAATATGGTTGATAACACCCGTAATAAAGCAGGTAAGTACAGACCTTATCTTCTTTCGATGGGTATCCCGACCGTCCTCATAAGCCTTGCTTATGTATGGTTCCCCTATGACGCACTCTACAACCTTTTCCCCATGCAGATTTTCGGTTATGAGGGCGGTTATATTGCAAAGCTGGCAGTAGTTCTCTTCTTTAACCTCCTCCTTCAGTTCTTCTTCAACTTCTTCAACGATGCTTACACAAACCTCGTTCACGTTCTTTCACCCAACACACAGGAAAGAACCGATGTTCTCTCAATTAAGTCAGTTATCTACTCATTTGCTCCCTCAGTATTCAACTTTGTGCGTCCCTTTATTGCAGGTGCAGTTGCTGAAGGTAACATCTACGACATCAGAGTTTACAGAATTTCATATCCCATCTTCGCTATTATCGGTATCGGTCCTAGCATTCTCATCTTTGCTAATACAAAAGAAAAAATCATCCAGGCAAGAAGCCGTGTTATTCAGGGTCGTTTCTCAGATGCTTTCAAAGCGGTTGCAAAGAACAAGTATTT
>JAZQZO010000169.1:0-5311 GCA_045634065.1 Acutalibacteraceae bacterium | reverse complement strand
CTTCCTAAGACCGCTTGGCCTCCGACTTAGTGCACAAAGCTATAAAAGAAATTGATGAGATTCTCGATATACACGATTTTCGTATGGTGGAAGGTCCCGTGCACACCAATTTTATATTTGATGTTGTGATTCCGCATAAATACAGAATGACTGAAAAAGAGCTTATAAGTGAAATCAACGACAGAATACACAAAATTAATGAAAACTTCTGTCTTGTAATAACTGTCGACAACTGCTATATTTAGTCACATTTTGTAAATATGCACAAAATATACTGCAAATGCACCATATAATTCTATGGGTATATTTGTGATAAATGACTTGAAAACTTTGTAGAATACTGTAAAATATAAGTGTATGTGATATACCAACTTATGAAGTAAAATAATCAGGGGGTACATTATTTATGTCCACATCATTAACCGAGTATCTTGATACTATTCCTCAGGGTCGCCTTGGCATCATCGCTATGAAGGGTTGCGAAGAAATTGCTAAAAGAGTAAGCGATCAGATTCTTGAGTGTCGTTCACAGTTTGAAAAAGAATCAGACACAAACCTTCACCTCAAAGGCTACCACAGAGATTCTTACATCATCAAAGCTAACTTCCCTCGTTTCGCAACCGGCGAAGGTAAAGCAGTAATCACTGAATCAATCAGAGGTTATGATCTTTTCATCATTTCTGACTGTTTCAACTACAATGTTACTTACAAAATGTACAATCTTAAAGATTCAAACGGTGAACCTCTCCAGGTACCTATGAGTCCCGATGACCATTTTGCTGATCTTAAGAGAGTTATTTCAGCTTGTGCCGGTAAGGCTAAGCGTATTACCGTTGTTATGCCTATGCTTTATGAAGGCAGACAGCACAGAAGAACAGCAAGAGAATCCCTCGACTGCGCTCTTGCGCTTCAGGAACTCGAAAATATGGGCGTAAGCAACATCATAACAATCGATGCACACGATCCCCGTGTTCAGAATTCAATCAGAATCGGTTTTGAAAGTGTAGCTCCCACATATCAGATGATTAAGGCAATCGCTAAGAGCCTCAACAATGAAATTAAGTTCTCCCCTGAAACAACTATGATGATTGCTCCCGATGAAGGTGCAATGGGCAGATGTGTTTACTACGCTCAGGTGCTCGGTGTTGAACTCGGTATGTTCTATAAGAGAAGAGATTATTCAACAGTTATAGACGGCAGAAATCCCATCGTTTCACACGAATTCCTCGGTGACAATGTTGAAGGCAAAGACGTTATTGTTGTTGATGATATGATTTCAAGCGGCGACTCAATGATCGACGTTTGCAAACAGCTCAAAGCTCTCAAAGCTAAGAGAATTTTTGTATTCTCATCATTCGGTCTTTTCACATCAGGTCTTGAACGTTTCGACGAAGCCTACGAAAAAGGACTCTTTGATAAGATTTTCACAACAAACGTTATCTATCAGACACCGGAACTTCTTACAAGAGATTGGTACTACTCAGTTGATATGTCAAAGTATGTTGCACTTATTATCGATACTCTCAACCACGACAGATCAGTTAGTCCTTTCCTTAATCCTATACAGAAGATTAACGACTACATTGAGAAATACAACCTTAAATAAAACTTCGGCCCACCGATTAATCGGTGGGCATTAATTTTGGTTTGATATATATTTGCAGTTCGGCGGCTCCACCAAATCGCTATGCGATTTGCACGGACACCAAAGGTGTCCGTGTGCCGAATTAAATTCGGCTGTGGAGCCGCCTGCCATCAGACTAAAAATTAAAATTCTTCTGCTAAAGGAATAATTCCACCAAAGTCCGTCAGTGGAAAATCCAAAGATATTATCTCACAACCATACTTCTTTATAAAGTCGACTATTAATTTATAGTCGCGATGTTCAGTTACATCGCCAAAGAAAAGGATTTCATTTTTGGATATTTTTCCCGAAGCTCCACCGATAAAGCCATACTCGTGACCCTCTAAACGAACATCACCCTTGCTAATCAAAAGTACATCAAATCCGTTATTGATAAGAGTTTTGTAGATTGACTCATCGTCGGTTATTATAGCATTCTCTTCAACAACAAGACAGGAACATTTACAGTAACCCTGTTTAACATTTATGAAATTAAATATATCAGAGCAATCAAGAAGAACCTCATCCGCGTAATCTAATTTTCCAATAATATTGTGACCTGATAAAGTAAAATTAAGAGCAATATCATATGGGTACTCCCCTGCAATCGCTTTAGCAGTACTGTAAACTTTAACCCCCATATTGCTTATGATTTCAGTTAAATTATTTTGATTTTTATCAATAATGACTTTATTCCCGCCAAGGTGAATTGCGGCCATATCCGTATGATATTTTACTGCTTTATCTATATTTTCATTAGGCGAAATCAAAATTCTTTGTACACCAACGGAATCAAAATATTCATTCAGTTCATCACAAAGTTCACCGCATATAACAGATTTTACTTTACCTTGTGGTAAGTTAGCTTTTTCGACAAAACGCATCATAATATTATCGCCTCGAAAGCTTCTCTGATTGTTTTCACACCAACAATTTCAATATCTTTTTTTATCGAAGCTGACAGATTTTTAAGATTACTCTTTGGAATAATACACCTGGAGAAACCAAGTCTTGATGCCTCTTTGATTCGCTGTTCACAATGAGACACACCTCTGATTTCACCTGCAAGACCAATTTCACCGAAAGCAAGCACGTCATCACGAAGAGCATAATCCTTGAGAGAAGACACGAGAGCCATTACAATCGTTAAATCAAGAGCAGGTTCATCAAGCTTCATACCACCGACGATATTGATGTAAGCATCCATATTACCAAAGAAGTACCCTCCTCTTTTTTCGAGGACTGCAATAAGCATTGCTAGTCTGTTGAAATCGAAACCGTTGCTGATTCTTCGCGGATTGCCAAAGCCTGTAGTTGTTACAAGACCCTGAATTTCTGCGAGTAGTGGTCTTGAGCCCTCCATCACGCAAGCAACACAAGAACCCGGTGTGTTCTTCGGTCTGCCGGAAATAAGCATCTCAGACGGATTTTCGACCTCTTTGAGACCGCTGTCATACATCTCAAATACACCAATTTCATTAGTTGAACCGAAGCGGTTTTTAACAGCTCGAAGAATTCTGAAAGAAAGATTTCTCTCACCTTCAAAATAAAGCACTGCATCAACTATATGCTCGAGAACTTTTGGTCCGGCTATATTTCCGTCTTTGTTCACATGACCGACCATAATGACTGGTATCGAAAGACTCTTAGCAGTACGCATAAAAAGATTCGAACACTCTCGAACCTGTGTAACACAACCCGGTGAAGAGTTAAGCTCTGTGAAGTTCATAGTCTGTATCGAGTCTATTATAACAAGATCCGGAGTAGTTGCCTGAATATGTTCACAGACAGCCTGAGCATCGGTTTCACAAAGCACGAACAAATTCTCGGTCTTAACCTTTAATCTGTCGGCGCGCAGTTTAATCTGAGAATAAGATTCTTCACCTGAAACATAGAGTATTTTAAGTTTTTTGCCAAGACACTGACAAATCTGAAGCAGGATTGTTGACTTACCGATACCCGGGTCACCGCTGAGAAGAACTAATGAACCTTTTACTATGCCGCCACCGAGAACTCTGTCAAGCTCCCCCATTCCGGTTTTATATCTGAGCTCATTATCAGGCTGAATATCTCTTAAAGACATAGCCGATACACTCTTTGAATTTTTAGCGGGCGCAAGCTTATTTTTACTTGCAGATTCAACCTGTCTTACTTCTTCTTCAAGAGTTGCCCACTCTCCGCACTCGGGACATTTTCCGAGCCATTTCGGTGTTTCATAGGCACAGTTACTGCACACATATACTGTCTTTGATTTTGCCATTGAAATTCCTCTTTTCGTGAATTACATATGTATTATTCCAGTCCTGCAACAATAGCAAGACATATTTTTTTCTGATATTCTTTATCGTTTAAAAGCAGTGCTTCGCCTGTATTTGAAAGAAAACCGCACTCGACCATAACAGCGGGTAACTTGGTGTGATACAGCAGATATATGTCCGTACTCGTAGCTTTAACCTGTCTGTCGTTATCAGGCTGAATAAGATTTCTGATGCTTGTTTGAAGTTTTTCTGCCAAAACTTTGCTTTCAGGATTGTAAGCAGAATAAAAAACCTGGGCACCGCAATATTTGTTTTCGGTAAAATAATTCTGATGAATACTCAGAAACAATGCATCGTGATAAATTTCAGTAAGTTTCATTCTATAGTGAATGTCGCTGACTTTCTTCTGTCTTTGTGTGACAGCATCATCGCCATAGTAAAGTTTATCCTCGGTCCTTGTATATACGACAGAATACCCTATTAATCTTAGCAAAGTGCCTAGCTTCATAGATATATCAAGATTTATATCTTTCTCAAGTACCCCTGCCGATGATTGCGTGCCGCCATCTTCACCGCCGTGACCTGCATCAACTATAATCATATTCCGACTATTAATTACGTTGGACACAGTATGTTGAGAAACAAACCCGAGAGAAAGTGTTACCGAAAATGTGAGTATAAACACAAGGCAAAGACTTATAAAATTACTTAAGTTAAATGATAAATAAAAACTTTTTTTCATAAAACCACCCACAGCAATCTTATGAAAAAACCGAATCAAATATAACATCAGTCATATTCAATTCGGCAGAGTATTATAATTAAAAGCCCTCGAAAGTCATATTATTCTTTTTCATAATATCTTCGTTTGAAAATGTTGCACCGGCTGAGGGAAGATTCTTCGCTTTATAGCGCGAAGCCTTTACAAATTCACCTTCAACATAGTCACGGACTGATGATATTTTCTGATTTTTTTTGATCGTAATGCAGGCAACGCCCTGAGTATCTTTCATTGCCTTAGGTGATACCAGAGCTGTGTCAAGAAGAAGGCATCTGCCACCTGTAGTTTCAATAACAATATCCTTATCATCAGGAAGATACATTATGCCTTTAAGAGGTGACTTGTCATTATAGGCTTTAATGAGCTTCTTACGGTTTGTTTTAGTTGCATAGGAATTAAGATTTACCTTTGCTGCCTTGCCGTTATCAAACAGGAAGAACATATAGCCTTTATAGTCATTGGTCACAACCATAAAGATAGCATTCTCCCCTTCTTCCATTTCGAGTTTTGATGGTATATATTCACCGAGAACACTAGCCTTGGAATCAGCAAAATCGTTAGCCTTAGCCTTATAAAGCTGACACTTATCTGTAAAGAACAGCAAGTCGTTGTTGTTGGTAGTCTCAAAGCTCTGAACTATTTCGTCGC
>JAZQZO010000168.1:0-11288 GCA_045634065.1 Acutalibacteraceae bacterium | reverse complement strand
ATGAGGGAAATATGTGTTAAATCCTATAAAAAATGCTGCCACTGAAATATTTACCCAAAACAGTTCTTTATTATTAAATATACTTTTTAAATCAAAGAGTTTTGAGGGCTTGTCGGAAAGGTTTCTTTTAATTTTTGGTTTCTTGTTTTCTTTTTTATCAAACAGCAAGATTGAAAACAATCCTAAAAATGATAGTATGGTACCGCAAGTTAAAAACAAGCGTATATAATTATTTGCCCTTCCGATTAACATACCACCAAAAACATTAGCTATTAGTGAAGCCAAAACAGGTTGTACTGCAAGTGCCGCTCCAATCTGCCCCATATTTTTATCGTTTATAGTATCAGTAATCCACGTACCGAATCCGACATCACCAATAGAAGCGAAAAAGCTTATTAGCATATCTACTACAACTATTACAATGATTGCCACCGACAATGATGTTTTTGTTAATAATGGTATAAAACCAAAGCCACCAATAAGCAAGCCCCAAATAAAATAACCGGAACTTATAAAGGTTCTACGCTTTCCTGTTCTGTCTATAATTGTACCGAATATAAAAACAGCAACCATTGATGCAAAAGCACTTAAAGTAAGCATAGGGGTCAGAATGTCAGGAGTTTTGTCTATTTTTTCATAAACAAAAGTATTAAACCAGGTTCCTTCTACATTCCAGCCTATTTGCCCAATGAGACCAAGAGTCCAGATAAGAATCCATTTTTTCATATTGGAGACTCTTGTTTTTTTCTCATAGCCCTGATAACTGTCGTTTTTTCTCTTTTTCTGTTTGCCGTGATGAATTATATCGCGTTCTCTTTTTATACCCAATCTTACTGCCACATCATCGAAAGTATCTTCAACTGCATCAAAATAATCAGTAAAAAACAGTCTTATTCTTTCTTTATATTTTTTTATGACATACAACCAAAAGATACCAACACCAATACCAACAAGACATATAATGTGATATTTTTTCAATATAAAAAATACATTTTCATCCTGTCTTAAAAATTCACTGAAAAATCTTGTGGCACTATAAATGATAATGTATATCGGAAACACTGTACCTTCTTTAGCTTTTTTACGCCAAAACATAAGAAAAATAAAAATAACAGCAGCTAAGCTCATCTCTACCAACTGAACCGGGAATTCGGTCTGCTTTGTCGTGTGATTATACAACCCGAACGAACACACAAAGCCTTCACAACACCCTTGAAAAAAGCAAGCAAGCTTAGCGAAAATAAGCGCCAACGGATATGCCGGTGTAATTAAATCCATTTGTTTAAAAACATCTATTCCCGTCAAAAAACATAAAAGGGCTACAAAAATAGGGGCAAAGAAAAGTGCGCCGAAATAATTCGCACCTGTACCCACCAAATCACCGAATATTCCGTTAAAGTTAATGCTAAAATGATATTGAACATCGGAAACAAGCATAATTTCTATAAAGACAAAAAATGCTTTAATAAATGTTTGGCCACGCTTGGAATTTTTTGAAAAAGACCTGATGAAGTACTCCGAACCTCTTCCTAAACAGTTCATTTTTTTATTATAATTTATAAGATTAAAAAGACAAACAATAATTATAGCAATTTTATTGAATATGGTATACATTTGTATACCGGTATCGCCTAAATATTTATACACATTCATTCACCTACTTTCCTGGGGATTATATCACAAACAAAGCTTATTTTCAAGTTTTTCATAAATCGACAAAGTAAAAACCTTATATTGTCAATATATAAATTCGAGGCAATATCACTTTAATGTTTAAACAATATAAAAAAAGATAAAATAATACAACCTCTTGATTTACTATAACAGAAAAATCGAGGGGTTGTAATCATCATAATAATAAATATCACAAATCTTCTTCAAGAAAGTTTTTTGCTTCTTCTAAATCAGCTGCTGTATTTATATTGAACTCCTTCTCTGCAACAACTAAAATTTTACCCTTATTACCGTTTTCAATAAGCTTATTCATATAATCGCACAAATCGTTTGGTGTATTTTTATCTTCATCATATATATTTTTCAGCAAATCTAAAGCACTGTCCTTGAAAACACAAAAACCCGTACCTTTGATATTATTAACTGTAACTTTTGGTTTTTCAGTGCATTTTTGTATTATTGAATCACCGTAGATTTCAACCGAAAAATTATTTTTTATCTTCTGCGCATCTTCTTCATATGTAACTCCACAATGAAAATCAATGAAATTATCATAAATTGCAGATTTTATATTTTCGGATTTAAAGCCGATTAAAATTTCATCTGCTAGCTGCAAAACAATATCTTCATTTTTTCCGATAAAATCAATTGCCTGCATCAGAGCGTTAATTAGCCCCTTCTGTTGCTTTTGAAATACATAAGAAATTTCTAATCCTCTATATCCGTAGCCGACAGTATCTTTTATTAAATTCCCCTCTTGACCAACCACAATACAAACCTTATCAATGTTTAGTTTTATAAGATTGTCAAGAGCAAATTCTATCAAATGCTTTCCGGCAACTTTTCTCAACGCTTTGCAACTGACCTCACCGGTACTGTTGTTCAGGCGAGTACCGTTACCGGCAGCCAATATTACACCAATCATTAAATTACAAATCCTTCTATTTTATATATTTATCAATAATACGCTCTATTTCATAATATACGCGTTCTGTGTCAATAGTCGTCAGGGCACCTTTTTGCATAACAAATCTACCGTTAATCATAACGGAATCTACTTCGCTGCCGTTTGCACCGTAGCAAAGTGACGAAACTATATTGTTATTTGGAAAAAGTGATACAGATTTAAGATCAATAAAAATCAAATCCGCATATGCTCCTTCTGCTATAATACCAATTTTATCCGCTAAAAGCATTGCTTTTGCAGGATTGATTGTAGCGCATTTTAAAACATCATTTGCTGAAAACTCTTCTGATGTGCTGTTGATCGCTTTGTGAAGCAGAGAAAATATTCCCATCTCTCTGAACATATTAAGGGTATTATTGCTTGCTGCACTATCAGTTCCCAGGCATATATTCAAACCGCTTTTTAACATATGGTACATAGGAGCTGCACCATTGCCGAGTTTAGCATTACTCGACGGATTAGTAGCAATATTCACACCTTTTTCTTTCAGAATGGTTATATCGTTTTGGTTCAATTGAACACAATGAGCCGCAATAGTTTTATTATCAAGAAATCCGATATCACGAAGCATCTCAACAGGTGTTTTTTCATTTTTGACTAAACAGTCTTCAAGTTCTTTTTTGCTTTCAGACAGATGAATATGCTTTAACATATTTCTGTTTGACGCTTCTTCATTAATTTGCGAAAGCATTTTTTCAGAGCAAGAGTAAATTGAATGAGGCGATAATACAAACTTCAGCAAATCACACTCATACTGCTCTCTTTCTTCTAAGGCGCTTTTAAAAGATGAATAACCGTCACCGTATAAATCCGAGCCTGTTATACATTTACCCATAAAAGCACGCATTCCAGAATCCTTAGCGGCTTTTGCACACTCGTTTTCACTTATGTGCATATCCAGATAACAGGTGGTACCGGTCTTTATCATTTCTATGCAACCGAGCAAAGTACCCCAATAAAAATCTGATTGATTCATTTTAGCTTCAATAGGAAAAATTCTGTCAAAAAGCCACGTATTAAAAGGTACATCATCAGCTGAATTTTTCATAAAATTCATATACACGTGGGTATGCGAATTAATAAGCCCGGGCATTATAAGCTGGTTTTCTGCATTTATTTCTATATATGCTTCGGTATTATCAATATTCTTTTCACCTATAGCTTCAATTTTATCTTCATTGATAAAAAGATCTTCTTTTTTTACATAAAAATCTTTTCCGTCAAACAATAACAAAAAACCGTTTTTTATTCTGTATTTCATATGATCATCTTCTTAATTATGAAAATTTAATAGCTACTTCAAGAGCAATTTTTATCATATCGGTAAAAGTTAATTCTCTTTCTTCCGCGGTACATCCGGGACAACCGGGTTTCATCGGAAGGTCAGATATAGTACAAATAGCAAGGGCTCTTTTTTTGCTTTTCATAGCATTGAGATATAGACCAGCCGATTCCATCTCTACTGCAACACAGCCTGCATCAGCCCATTTTTTACTGGCATTTTCATCGGGATTGTAAAACAAATCAGTACAGTATAAATTGCCTGTCTTTAATTCAATACCTAATTCCTTTGCTACTGTCACCGCACTTGAAAGCAGTTCAAAAGAACACACGGGAGAAACCGAGCCGTTGATGTCAAATTGATTTACTACATTTGAATCGGTACTCGCACCTACACCCGCAACAATATCTCTCAGCTTGAGACTTTCATCGAGAGCACCTGCCGTACCTATACGGATAATATTTTCAACATCGAAAACATTGAACAACTCGTGGGAATATATGCACATAGACGGAATACCCATACCGCTTGCCATAACAGACACTTTTTTGCCTTTATAGGTACCTGTATAACCTTGTACACCTCTTACATTATTAACAAGAACTGCATCTTCTAAAAAAGTTTCAGCAATCATTTTTGAACGAAGAGGGTCTCCGGGCATAAGAACTGTTTTTGCAAACCCTGTTTCATTTAAAAGTTTGATTTGCGGTGTATTTTTCATAGTATTCCACCCTTGATCTAAGATTAATATTTAATTCGTTTTTCTTCAATAATCATCGGCTTTTCAGTCAGATTTTCAATCAAAGAAATTATGTATTCAAACATAATGCCTACCATAATTATAAACAGACACAACGCCATAAACATACCTCTGATCATCAGAGATTCCGCTAAATTCACCACGGTACCCTTAAACAAATCAGGGATGAAGCCGAAACAAAATTCGGCTATAAGAGCAAGCACGGCAATAAAGCAGACAAGAATAACCTTTCTTGGCAATGTGCGTGAGTACTGTGTTATACCGCAAAGTGCGAAATCATAGTACTTATTTGCATTGAACTTAGACTTTCCTTTTTTTCTGGCATCCTGATTATAATATACATATTCAATATTTGATGCATACTCACTGACAATACCACGCAAGAATGGCTTATTGACTTTTATTTTCTTTAAAATATCGATAAAACTTCTATCAAACAATTCAAATTCTGTTGCGTGAGCTGTCATCTTCATATCGAAGAAGTTTATCATAATAAAATAAAAAATTGTTCTGAGCCAATAAAGCAGTTTGTTTTCTTTGCTTTGTATTTTTACACCCTGTACAATCTGAGCTCCCTTTTCCCACTTTTCAATAAAATCGGGAATAACCTCCGGAGGATTCTGTAAGTCAGCGTGAATAATAATGGCGCAATCTCCCTTTGCCTGCTGCATACAATAAAAGGTACTTTTCAAATATCCGAAATTTCTTGAATAAAACACACCTTTAACTTCTTCGTGCTTAAGGCAAAACTCTTCAATAGCATCTCTGGTACCATCAGTAGAACCGTCATCAAAAAATACTATCTCATATTCATAATCTTTTATTTTTTCAAACACTGCACTGATTCTGTCATATATCTCATCGATCATATCGATCTCATTCAATATCGGTACAACTACAGAAACTAATTTTTTTGACATTATTGAACCCTCTGTTATTTTAGATTATATTTTTTAATTATATCCGGATAAGCGTGTGAATACCATAAAACGTATATAAACTCATAGAAAGCCTTAAAACCATCAATGAAAAAGCTTATAGGCCCCTTAAGTGAAATGGAATGTAAACCATTTATAATTGTTTCTTTGGCAAACTCGAATGCACTATGTTCTTGCAAAGCACTTTTGTTTGAAAAACTTTTCCAATGATACCAGCTTCTGATTACTTTAAGATCAACATCAGGTACGGCTGAGAGGTTTTGTCCTATGTGTTCCGTTGCAACAACCTTGCTCATCTCTTTGAGTTTTCTGGGTGCTTTATATGTTCCGTCAGCAACTACTTTATTATATAATTCTGTACCTGGTAATGGTGTAAAATGAAAAACCGGAGTTAAATTTGCTTTGATTGTATTAAGTAGTTTTACGGTATCTCTTAATTGTTCGGTTGTTTCTCCTGGGAAACCTATTATGAATGAAGCCACAGTTGTGATACCAATTTTATTAAGTATCTCAAAAGTGGGTGCAATTTTATTGTAATCAATATTTTTGTGAATCAGCTTTTGCATTTCCGATGAGCCTGTTTCCACACCAAAAAGGATCCAGCGACAGCCCGCATCGTAAAGCATCTGGTAATCTTGTTCTTCAAACATTCCGATGCGCAGTTCAATTCCCCAATGAAAATCAAGTTTCATTTCGTGAACTTTTTCGCAAAAATCTACAATATCACTTCTTTTTAAGCACCATAATTCATCTGAAAAATATACGCCGTCAAGACCATAATTATCAATAAGATATTTTACTTCTTTCAAGACAATATCGTTGGGTCTTTTTCTGTGAGTACTTTTATGGAATGTTTGATTTGAGCAGAATGCACATCTGCAAGGGCAGCCTTTAGACGAATAAACATACATCATTTTTTTACATCCTAAATATGTTTGCATATATTTAGGGGTATCTATAAGGGTATAGTCTGCCACAGGTAATGTTTCTAAATTGATAAATTCGCGACAGGGGGTAATTATAGTTTCTCCGTCCTTTTTATAAGCAAGACCTTTTATGTCAGAAAACTCTTTACCGTTTTCTAAAGCGTTCATCATTTCGAGCCAGGTAATCTCGCCTTCTCCGTATGAAACATAATCAACAAATTCATTTGACAGCACTTCTTCTATCTGCATAGACGGCATCTGTCCCCCCCACACAACAGTAACGCCTTTTGCTTTTGCAGCTTTTGATACTTTTGCAGCATCTACAAGACCGCGTGATGACATAAGAGAAACGCCAATAATATCCGGTTTAAATTCATCCAATAATTTATTTATATTTGATTTATTTATGCAACGGTCTTCAAGTTTTACTTCATATCCGTTGTCCTTTATATAAGTAGCGATTGAGAGTAACCCCAACGGATTAGATAACGCTCTTGTATAATAACCGACAGACGGATTGATAAAAAGAACTTTCATTGACTGCACCTCTGAATTATATGGTATTTTAAAATTAAATTAACAACTTTTCACTTGCGGTTTTCAATATTTCTCAACAACTTCAAACCGTGTTTAACATAATTAATAAAAATTTTAGGGTTATGAATACAACCGATAAATTTATTCAAGATATATTTCGGTCTCAAATAAAATTTAATCACATACTTATTTTTCAGATCTATAATTTCTTTTATAGACACACTCTCGGTACCGATTGTATTGGGTGAAAAATAATCGTTACCCCAGGATGAAGAGGTTATTGTGTTATATTCTCTGCACTGATTGTATAACTCTGTGCCGTAATATGGCATAGCGATGTGAACCTCTATAAAATCCGGATCTATATCGAAAATAAACTTCAAGGTATCAACGATATCCTCTCTTGTCTCCCAAGGGAATCCTATCATAAAAAAGCCCAACAAGGGAAGACCTGCTTTTTTGATAAGTTTTGCAGCACGAAGATTATCCTCTTTGGTTGTACCTTTTCTTATTTTCCTGAGGGTTTCATTGCTTGAACTTTCAAAACCAACCGCCAACATAAAGCAACCTGCTTTTTTTAATTTTTCAAGCAAATCGTACTCCAAAGGCTTCACCCTTGAATTAACAGTGAATTCTATTTTTCCGTGCAACTCGGAATTTATTATCATATCACACAGCTCTGTGGCCCACTTGGCATCGATAGTAAAGGTATCTGCCTTGAAAAAAAAGTTTCTGATACCGTATTTGTAATAACATTCTTCAATTTCAGCAAAGATATTTTCTGCGCTTCTTTTTCTTACGACATTACCCGATATTGTCGGAGTAAGACAATATGTACATTGAGCAGGGCATCCTCTTGAAACCTGTATCGTTGCCATAGGTTCGCCGGTGTCAGGGCGGGGATACAGTTCATTTTTCATCAGATCCCTAGCCGGAAACGGTATTTCATCAAGGTTGTTGCACCATTTTTTGAAATCAGTCTTTTTGAAGACCCCGTCTTTTTTATAGATAATACCCGGAACATCATCAAGGGAACCTGTACGGTTAGCAATACATTCTGCAAGATCGCCTATAACCGTATCCATTTCTCCTCCGATGAGATAATTTATATCAGACAAATCCAGGGTTTCAATCAAAGACAATGGTGTATCAAAGAAGATAGCCCCTTTTAAAATAAATTCACAGGAATGTATTTTTTTGATATTTTTTACAAATTCAATATCGTCTAAAACGGTTGCATTGGTTGTGCTTATAACTATGATATCAGGCAAAAAAGATAATATATCTTCCCATACAACCTCAAGGTCTGACTTCTCCGTCTGATAGTCTCTCAAAAGGACTTCAAAATTTCGTTGCCTCAACACAGCCGCAGCATACCCGATATCGTTGCAGGCGTGCACGGTAGCAACAGCAGAATCATCAAGGTTACATTGTGCTCTGTCCTCACTTCTCTGATACGCTTTCCCGGGCGGATACAGCAACATAATTTTATTCATTATCCGGCATCTCCTGAATTTGATATAATTGTTTAATATTATATCATATAAAAAGGTGGAAATCAATCAATTTATTCAATAATAAATGCTTATTTTCTGTTTCAGCGTTATCAAAATGCTTTTCGGTTGACTTATATAATACTTTGTGTTAATATTCTATAGTATTGATTTTATAAAAGGTTCTTAACGCAGTGAATCGGAGGTCAAAATGATAAAAAAATTTCAAAAATATGACCATATATTTATTATTGCTTTGCTTATATCTGTAGCTTATTATCTTATGCTTATTTTTCATTCTCCTTCCCTTCACGACGAGGTCTTTTATCATACAATTCCTCTAAGGCTCATAAATGGAGATAGTTTAATGCAACACGAGTGGAATTTAACACAGTTTTCTGCTTTATTTCAATATCTTCCGGTGAAAATTTGGTTATTGTTAAAAGGATCTACCGATGGTATTATTCTTTATTTAAGATGCCTATATTTATTTGTGCATACAATAATTTCAATACTTGTGTATAATTTTTTCAGAAAATCAGGCTTTTGGGCGATTATTGCCTCGATAATGTTTTATGTGCATCTACCTTATGGAGTATTTGCATTGAGCTATGCATCTATGTTTATGATTTTCTGGTTATTGTTTGTATTTTCTTTAATTTCTATTCAATCAAAAGAATCTCCGATTTTATTTGTTCTTGCCGGCTTTTGGTTTGGATGCAGTTGCGTATGCAGTCCTACAATATGCATTTTATTCTTTATATACTTTGTCTTTTTTCTTTTGTGGCCTTACAAAGAAAAAATTGTTCTCAAAATTACATATTATAGAACTAAAAAAACAAATATAAAGAGCAAAATTAAAACACCTTCGACAGTTTCCACTGATAATAATCTTTTGGATGTTTTCTTTGCAAAAAAATCTTTTGCATATATTTTCTGCGGTATATGTATAATTGCTGTTATAGCCATTTCTTTCTTTTTTGCAACAGGCGGAACTATATCTTCAATTTTTAAAAATATATCAAATATTTTAGCTTGCAGTGAATTCATTCAGTTTTTTAACGACAATTTGCAAAAGCCAATGTATTTCTTGACGACTTATAGCAAACTCAGTTTAAATCTTCCCTTTCTTTTGCCGATATTTTTCATAACAATTAAGTATGATAAAAACAGAAACATATTATCTCATAAAATTATGTATCTTGTTAGTTCTGTCATTCTCTCTGTTATTTATATGTTGGGAATAACACTGAATTTTGATCCGAGTAATTCTATAAGTTCTTTACCTTTCGCTATAGTTTCTGTCACATGCTATATATTAACAAAAAACAAGAATAAATTACTGTTTTATCTGTTATGGTGTCCTTGTGTAATCGCTGGGGCACTTCAGGCTTTTTTTTCAAACACTATTTTTGCATCTTTGAATATGGGTATTACCATAAGCAATATTGCCGGTGTCTTTTTTCTTCGTTGTTTATATAAGGAATTGGCACCAGACGGCATCAAATCCAACAAAGAATACAGTTCTTTGCTTAAGAAAAAAACAATAGCTATCAAAAATATACTTTTAATAGCTATATGTTTACAATTATTCTTCCAATGCTTCATCTCAGCACAATGGAAACTTTCAACCGAAGATGTTTCTTATATTGCAAATGGTCCATATGCCGGTTTGTATATGAAAAACTCAGAATATCCTCATTACGATGCTACTCTAAAAGATATCGAAAAGGTAAAATCAATAGTTGGTGAGAACGAGCCCGTTCTGATTATTACTGATAATCTATGGACTTATCTTCACATTGACCGACCTTATGCAATACACACCGTTTGGAGGTCTTGGAGAACCTATCCCGAACACCTTAAACTATATTATAAGTCAAATCCTGATAGAATACCCTCATATATATATCTATCATCCGAAAATGACTATGAATATGATCACTTTGATGAAATTGAAACCTTGTTTGATTTCACCGAAATTAAACTATCCGACAGTATTCTTCTGAAGGTCAACGCATACCACCCTGATTAATCATCTTTCAGTTCAAAATCAAAACGCAACAGCAGGTCACTACTAATCGGTAGTGACCTGCTGATTTTATCTTACTTATCCAACCAAGTTGATTTTGTATCACAAATACACAATGGTTCAAAACTTTCTCACTTAAACGGGAACATTTTTCTAAAGCGCTTCTGCCACTTGATAAGATAAATTGTCACCATCATAGTAAGAAGCTTATCAAAAAGCAGGAATGTAATATTTCCCACTACAAGCGTTATTGGCAAAGCATATTTTACCCAGAAAGCAGTCTCTCCCTCAGTGCCGAGAAGCTCAGCCATAGGCATACCGAAAACTTTCACCATAATAACACCGGCCAATAAAATCTCGGCATTGAATACGATAAACTTTATGATATATTCAAGTACCCTCAGCATCTTCTTACCCTCAAGAAAACACTTGATAATTGGATAGTTGCCGAAGAAACAAAGATAAAAAACTGCCGCTTCTTTGTTTGGCAGCAGTATAAGACTTAAAATCGATACTGCAACGAAAATACCCGTCGCCCATTTTTTATCAAGTTCAATTATTGTGAACATTATAAGTATACCTGCAAAGGCAGGAAGAGCGTATGTCCAAAGACCCATAACCGTCGGCAACATAAGCACGACAGAAAGAGCTGCTGTCATACCGCCTATTGCAGTTTTTG
>JAZQZO010000167.1:0-3424 GCA_045634065.1 Acutalibacteraceae bacterium | reverse complement strand
TGTTGCTAAAATTGACCTATATGAACTTGTTGGTATTGACCTTGCGACAATTGATTTCAACTGGATTGTAGACAAGCTTCTTGAAAAGCTTGAAGATATGGGTTATACTTTCACGACAGAAGACATTAAACCTATTGCTGAACTTACAGTAGGTGAACTAAAGTCATATACTTCGGTAAACGGCAACACTGCATACAAGATGGTTTATGCAGGAGACAACAGTGGCAAGGGTAACAAGGCGGAGATGGTGACAGTAATCGAAAGACTTGCTATTACATTCATCGTGGCTCCTGAAAATCAGGAAGCATTTATCAAACTGCTTAAAGATAAATTTTCTATGGGTGAAGAATCAGAAGAATATATAAGAGGCACAATTAAACTTCTTGCCGACAGTATAGACGGCACTTCTGTAGGTATGCAGCTTGCTCTTTCAACAATTTACTATATCTTTTACGGTCTTGATGAAGGCGTAAGCGGTACAACAGGCGGTCTCAAGGATATCAATAAAGCCTGGAAAAATGCCATTGAAGCTCTAAAGAAAGTAAATCCAAAGGCGGCGGAATCTCTTGAAAAATTACTCGGTTGGGAAATCTTCGAAGATGTTATTGATACTCAGGAAGGTCTTGCACCGAACGGTATTGTGAAGTTCATTCAAAAGATTACCGACTGGTTCAAGGGTATCGGCGAGTGGTTTAAAAGCATTTTTAGTTCTGACAAATAAATTTAATCTATAAGTGTAAACAGTCATCTGCGGGTGGCTGTTTGCTTTTTATATTGACAGTTAAATTCCTGTTTGTTATAATAAATAAAAAACTATGGTTTGTCCCATAATGTAAAAAGGTGATGCGAAATGAAGAAAACTACCAAATTGATTTTAGGCGCTGCAGGTACCCTTGCCGTGGCTTACGGCACCTGGACTTTGATTGATGAACTGCTTTTTAATAAAAAAATGGTTATGCCTTCTGCGATAGGTGCTAAGGTTTCAGGCTGTGATATGAGCCATCTTCGTGAGCTTCTTACAAATAATCTCAAATGGGTTGAAGATTACGGATATGAAAAGCACTATATCAAGTCAGACAGAGGTCAGAATCTTGTAGGTTATCTTATGAAAGCTAAAGAAGCAAGTGATGTCTATGTTTTCGGCGCTCACGGTTACAGAAGCTACGGCAAAAAAGAGTTCTGCGGTTTCGCTCAGTATTATCTCAGCAGAGGCGTGAATGTTTTCTTCCCTGATCATATAGCTTCAGGTGAGAGTGACGGTACTCATTGTACTTTCGGTTATTATGAAAGAGAAGACTGTATGAAGTGGCTGCAGTATATGAAAGATAACTTTGGTCAGGATATAAAGATTATTCTTCACGGTGTGTCTATGGGTAGCGCAACTGTTTGTATGATGAGCGCAAGAGAAGACCTGCCTGATAATGTTAAATTCACCGTTGCTGACTGCGGATTCACCACAGCTAAGGCGCTGTTCAAGTATAAGATGGATGCTCTTAAAATACCTGATGTGGGACTTTTAAAGGGCGTTAATTTTGCCAATAAGATAAACCACGGCTTTGATTTCAGAGATATCGCTCCTGTTGAAAGTGTTGTAAAAGCAAAAGTGCCGATGTTGTTCGTACACGGCAAAGAGGATAATCTTGTGCCTTCATTTATGGCTCAGGAACTTTATGACAACTGTGGCAGTGAATATAAAGATATTCTCATTGTCGAGGGCGCAGACCACGCTCAGGCTCACGTTGGCGGTAAAGAAGAGTATGAAGATAAGATAGATAACTTTATTGAGAAGTTTATAAAATAATAAACCGTGTTTTTGATTGCTTTTTCCACGGTGATCGAACATAGTAAAACCTCCACCCGATTAATTTCAGGTGGAGGTTAAGTTTTTTATGAGATATTATTAAGCGTATCCGTGGTCTTTGTGCACCCAGTTGCCGTTGCTGTCTTTGACGATAATCCATTCCCAACCAGTGTAGATGTCATTTTGATTGAGTGAGCCGTCACCGCCGTCGGGACTTACATAGAAAGAGGAAACAAGTACGATTACATCTTTTATATCACCGCTTTCGGTAAGATCTTTATGTTTTTCCAAAATATCGTCACCGCCATAGGTTATGGAGAGAAGCTTGCAGCCGTCGAACTCTTTGATAAAGTAATATGTAGCTACCCTGATTGCTGTTTCGATATCTTCTTTGGAATGAACGTCAGAAGAATATTTTGGTGTAACAGCACCGATGCCGTTACCACAAGCAGTAAGTGAAAAGACAAGAGCGAGTATTAATAAAACAGATAAAAACTTTTTCATAAGGATTCTCCTTTCGGTTTTTATTGCAATTTCATTATAGCGTCGGGAGTTGGAAAGTCAATAACTTTGGATATAACTTAAGAAAATCGTAAGGTTTGAAATGAAAATTTACCTTTTCCGAAAAGAAAAATCGATACGGCTAAAAAGCAGAGTGCTGAAATTAAACACTCTGCTATAAATATTATATTATGCTTTTAAACATTTCCACAAGCTCTCTTGCAACAGTGAGAGTGTCTTCACCCTTACGAGGAGTGCCCTTGTAAGAATAAGTAAAGCTATACTCAAAATCACGAAGCTTCTGCTGAAACTCGGTGGTTTCATAGTCGTTTCTCTCATTGTGGTGGAAAGGAGTATCAGAAATGTGGCTGATATCCTCGCCGAAAGAAGCTCTCAGCTCGTTGAAGAACATCTGCCAACGGGGAAGATAATAGTCCTTCACAAGACCTGCCCATTCTTTCCAGGCATAGTCGAAAAGCTCATTGTTGACATAAGGACCCCAGATAGTAATAAGAGCAACCTCATTCTGTCTGAAAAGTTCCCTATGCTCGTCACAGCAAGCATTGTCCATAGCCTCTTGGATGTGAGTGTCAAAGCTCAGCTCATCTCTTGTTGCCAGTATTCTGTCGACTCCTGAGAGTATCTTTTCAAAGAGAGAGCAATTCTCTTCAAAAGCTTCTTTATCGTGACGGCGGAAGCTTTCCATTATGGCAAAGTACACCTCTTTGGCCTTGTTGGAGAGTACCTGTCTTAAAATGTCACAGACATCAAAAGCATAGCCGTCGGTGGTTGCATTTTCAGCCTTAAGAAGCTCGGTTACAGCGCTGAACAGCACCTTGTTGTCATATCTTAATTCAACTTTATCGTTGGGCGCTGTATGATAATGAGTTGTGGAGGGTCTTGCTGCAATAATTGAGCTTGTTTCTCTACCGATGCACTTGGGATTATAGCAGCTGTCTCTGAGGGCGAAAACTGCATTTTTGAGACATTCTTCCTCACTGCCGTAACGTCTTTCGGCATAGTCCTTGAGCCATTCGTCGAGATCAACCTTATCTTTCTGAGTGATAGTATGGAATGCAACATCATAATAAAGAGGATTCTGGAAGAAGCCTTCCATAAACA
>JAZQZO010000166.1:0-4035 GCA_045634065.1 Acutalibacteraceae bacterium | reverse complement strand
CATTTCGCCTGATGCCTCGTTTCTGAAAAGGGTTGAGGTTTCACCGAGTCTCATGGGAAGATCACGGTAGGAACGTGCTCTGTTGAGATATGCCTGATACTGGAAGGGGCAGGTCATGGGACGAAGTGCGAATACTTCATCGTCTGTTTCCTCCTCACCCATTACGAACATACCGTCCTTATAGTGATCCCAGTGACCTGAGATTTTGTAAAGGTCGCTCTTTGCCATAAGAGGTGTTTTGGTACGAAGCCAGCCTCTCTTCTTTTCTTCGTCTTCTACGAAACGCTGAAGAGTCTGCACAATGTGGGTACCCTTAGGAAGAAGAATGGGGAGACCCTGACCGATTGATTCAACAGTTGTGAAGATTTCAAGTTCACGGCCGAGCTTGTTGTGGTCACGCTTTTTAGCTTCTTCAATCTGAGCAAGGTGAGCTTCAAGGTCAGCAGCCTTTGTGAAAGCTGTGCCGTAGATTCTCTGAAGCATCTTGTTTTTGCTGTCGCCTCTCCAATAAGCACCTGTGCAAGATGTGAGCTTAAATGCTTTTACTCTTGATGTATCAGGAAGATGAGGACCTGCGCAAAGCTCTTCGAATTCGCCCTGACGGTAGAATGAAATCTTCTCACCCTTGTCTGCGTGTTCTTTAATAAGCTCTACCTTATAGATTTCGCCGCGGCTTTCCATAAGTGCGATAGCATCAGCAGCGTCCATTTCAAACTGCTCGAGTACGAGACCCTCTTTGACAATCTTTTTCATTTCAGCTTCAATTTTCTCGAGAATTTCGGGAGTGAAGCTGATTTCGCTGTCAAAGTCATAATAGAAGCCACCCTCAACAGCAGGACCGATAGCGAGTTTTACATCAGGATAAAGTCTTTTTACAGCCTGAGCAAGAATGTGTGAGCAGGTATGCCAGAAAGTCTTTTTAGCTTCATCCTCATCAAAAGTGAGAATTTCTACCTCGCAATCGCCGTCGAGTTCAGTGCGAAGGTCACAGATTTCACCATTTACCTTAGCAAGGCAAGCAGCCTTAAAAAGACCTGCACCAAGGCTTTTTGCGATGTCCATTACGCTTGTGCCGTTTTCAAATTCTTTAACGACACCGCCTTTAAGTGTTACATTAATCATTGTAATACTTCCTTTCGATTTAAGTTTACAGAAAAGAAAAAACTTCATCCCAAAGCAGTCCGTCTGCATTGGGATGAAGCGATAAATGCTCCATGGTTCCACCCATATTCCACTTTTATGTGGCACTCAAAAACTTTAACGCAGTCATACGGTACACCTTATTTCGATGTACTCTCAGGAGTGGTAGGCTTTGCTTCTGAAAATTATCGTACTCACAGCAACTGTACGACTCTCTGAAATTCTCTTTGAAACAGCCCTCTCCGTGAACGATTTATTGGGATGTTAACTTTTTCTTTGCTTGTGAATTATTTTAGCACTGTGATATGGGTTTGTCAAGAGGTTTCTTATTATAACAAATTATGTTCAACATTATGAAGTGTAAGCTCTTTAATAAACAAGTCCAAGTTTTCATAACTGCTATCAAATTTAAATACTGTTTTTCCACTAACAACTATCTTACTATATTTTAAAAATCTCGTACGGCGAGATTTGACTTTTTCGATATCGCAATAACTATATTGCTTATCGCCTATACAGAATCCGTTTTTATCAAAAATAAGCTTTGGTGATTTGCTACGTAAAAATTCATATATAACCATTACAACACTAAACATTATTATTGCAAGACCACCAGCCAAAGTCTCTTGATTTCCACCTAAGACAATAAACAAGACACCCCAAGGAACAAAACAGCAATAAATCAACACATTCATTTTTAATGGTCTTTTTAATTCGTATTTCTTCATATTCCTTTATCCTTTTCTTTTATGTATTATCTGCCAAACAAATTATGCTCCACTCCGCTAAGGGTGAGCTGTTTTATAAACTCATTTGCATTTTCATAAGATGTGTCAAATTTATATACTACCTCACCATCAATGATGATTTTCATATTCGTCACATATCTGTCACGACGGGTTGTTATTTTTTCTATCTTCTTGTAGCTATAACGGGTTTCGCCGATATAAAATCCGTTTTCATCAAAGGTAAACTTCGGGTCTTTGCTTCTCATTATCTCATTGACAACAGAGCCACCGCCCATCAAAGCAAAGAAAGCACCAAAAATAGCAACCTCTTCACCAATTACAGCCGCAAAGATACCAATAGCCATAATAAGCACTCCGAGAAGTATACCTTTTGTCGTTTTTCTCTTTAATTCGTACTTCATATTTTCTCCCTCCTGTTTATGTTGTACTATCATTATAACTCACAATAAAATATATTTCCATAACAAAAGCAGAAAAATAAACCGCCCATTTTTCATACTTTCGGAAAAATAGGCGGTATCATTTTATTCAATTAATAGTTTTCTGCCACAACTCTGCCGATGCTGCCGAGAAGTGATGCTTCATTGCTCGAGGGAAAGTCGCAGGTATAGTGCCATATCATAACACCGCCGTAGCCACTCTTTATGGCAAAATTCGTCTTATCTGCAACAACATCAGGAGTGTTAAACCAGAATGTCTTGCCGATGTTTTCGTCAGTGTACCAGCCGTTTTCATCTAGAACATCTGCATAACCGTTGTATGGGTACCAATAAGCTCCGTGGTCGGTAGGTCTCGAATAGAAAGGCATACCGATATTTACCTTTTCATAGGGTATGCCCGAAAGGCCGATTTGCTTGGAATTTTCTTTCGTCGTTTCAGTGGTGGAGTGTCTTCCCTCACTGTCAAAAATATCATAAAGCATAACCTCTACAGTATCAACATATCTGAGTGCCGATGTTGAAAGTTTGAGATTCCACTCACACAGTGCAACGCCAAGACTTCTGTTACCCAGCTTTTTACCCATAGATACCAGAAAGTTGTTAAAGTTGCGCCAGGCTTTGTTTGAAAGAGGGTGCTCATAGTCGAAATGTATACCGTCAAAATCGTATTTTTCAAGAACTGCTATGATATTATCTTCAAGCACACCGCTTGCGAATGCCTTATTGTGTTCATCGCTCTGAGCCTCCATCTGATCTTCCCAGACACTTGAATCTGTGTGTCCGCCGGGGCCGAGAATGTTAAGGGTCATATGAATATCTCTTTCACCGATGACTTCTCTGAGATTGCCGAGAGCTTTTTCAAGTGACTGCTCTTTAATCTGCACATTACCCTCATTATCAAATGTTGCCGTACCGAAAACAATAACATCGGTAATGATATCAAAATCTTCGCTATGGAGAGAATTAATATCCTGCACATAGTCCGCCACAACATAAGTTGAAACTCTGAATGGATCAGCCTTGTCTGTTCTGACACTGCCAAAGCCTAAAAATCCCGACAGAATACTCAGCACTGCAGTGAAAAATGCAACTACTCTTTTTATGAACATAAAGAACCCTCCTTTATGTTATCCTTCAAATGTACCGTCCTGAATTGCCATAATCTGGTCAATTCTTCTCTGATGTCTGCCACCCTCGAATTCTGTGTCGATGAAAACATCCACCATTTCAAGAGCAAGACCTGCACCTACAACTCTGCCACCAAGGCAAAGCGCATTTGCATCGTTATGAAGACGTGTGAACTTAGCACTGAAATAATCACTGCAGCAAGCAGCTCTGATACCCTTGACTTTATTGGCTGCCATTGAAATGCCGATACCTGTTCCGCAGCAAAGAATTGCCTTTTCACATTCGCCGCCGATAACTGACTGACAGGTTTTATAAGCGATTGCGGCATAGTCAATTGATTCCGGTGTGTATGTGCCGAAGTCCTTATATTCAATGCCTCTTTCCTCAAGATGTTTTTTGATTTCTTCTTTTAAGTGGTATCCACCGTGGTCTGCACCTAAAGCTATCATTTTTTAACTCTCCTTTGAATTGTTTGTTTTAGCTATAATATCACAGAAAGCTGTTT
Source organism: Acutalibacteraceae bacterium (assembly GCA_045634065.1). Taxonomy (GTDB): domain Bacteria; phylum Bacillota; class Clostridia; order Oscillospirales; family Acutalibacteraceae; genus UBA6857. The sequence continues at coordinate 73 of JAZQZO010000166.1, read as the reverse complement.
TTGTAAAGGTGAAAAAGCAACTGCTTCTTATAGTTTTGCGGTGAAGGTGGTGGCGGCTCCGTGAAAGCGCCCC
>JAZQZO010000165.1:0-8782 GCA_045634065.1 Acutalibacteraceae bacterium | reverse complement strand
TAAAAAGTGTGATGACGGTTTTGATTACGGCTATGTTGGCGAAATCACAGAAATTGATCCTGCACCTATCGCAAAAGCTCTTGAAGAAAGCTATATTCCGGTTATCGCTACTGTTGGTATCGATGATGAGGGTCAGGTTTATAATATTAACGCTGACACTGCTGCGGCTGAAATCGCTGCGGCTCTCGGTGCTGAAAACATCATCACCCTTACAGATATACCCGGACTTCTTCGCGATGTAAACGACCCGAGTACCCTTATAAGTGAGATTCATATTGACGAGGTTTCCTCTCTTATTGACAGCGGTATTATCTCAGGAGGTATGATTCCAAAGATGCTTTCTTGTGACAAGGCTGTTCGTTCAGGCGTTAAGAAAGCGGTTATGATAGACGGCAGAGTGCCCCATTCAATTCTAATTGAAATGTTCTCAAGCGAGGGTATTGGTACTCTTATGACAAAGTGAGGTATGGTTATGAGTAATTTTGATATTTTAAGCAGTCAGGATAAAGAATATGTAGCCAATACCTACGGTAGATTCCCTGTTGCGATTAAAGAGGGTAAAGGTGCTCTCTGTAAAGATTTTGACGGCAAGGAATATATTGACTTTTCAAGCGGTATCGGTGTAAACTCTCTTGGTTTTTGTGATGAGGGTTGGGTGAGTGCTGTTACAAAACAACTGACAACCCTTCAGCATATTTCTAATCTTTACTATACAGAACCTTGTGTGAATACAGCTAAACTTCTTTGTGAAAAGACAGGTATGAAGAAAGTTTTCTTCTCAAACAGCGGGGCGGAAAGCAACGAGGGTGCCATCAAGTGTGCAAGAAAGTATAGCTTTATAAAATACGGTGAAGACAGAAATAAGGTTATAACCCTTGTCAATTCTTTCCACGGCAGAACAGTGACAACTCTTGCCGCAACGGGTCAGGATGTCTTTCACAAGTATTTCTTCCCTTTTACCGAGGGCTTTGAGTATGTACCTGCCAATGATATTGACGCTCTTAATAACGCTCTCGACGGTAGTGTCTGTGCCGTAATGATGGAGCTTATTCAAGGTGAAGGCGGTGTTATGCCTCTTGATAAAGAATATGTCAAAGAAGTCAGAAAGCTCTGCGATGAAAAAGATATCATTCTGATTGTCGACGAGGTTCAGACAGGTGTAGGCAGAACGGGTAAGCTCTTCTGCTTCCAAAACTATGATATTATGCCTGATGTTGCAACAACTGCAAAGGGAATCGGCGGAGGTCTGCCTCTCGGATGTGTAATGTTCTCTGCTAAAACTGAGAACGTTCTTGTTGCAGGTGATCACGCTACTACTTTCGGCGGTAACCCTGTAGCTACTGCAGGTGCTGAATACATTCTCAAGACTATGGATGAAGCCTTCCTTAGTGAAGTTGAAAAAAAAGGGGCGTATATGAGAGAAAAAATTCTCTCAATGCCTCACGTAGTAGGTATCGACGGTCTCGGTCTAATGATGGGTATTCGCCTTGATGATAGTATAATCAGCTCAGATGTTGTCAAAAAGGGTATTGCTAACGGTGTACTTCTCCTGACAGCTAAGGCTAAAGTCAGACTTCTTCCGCCTCTTAATATCACTTATGATGAAATTGACAGAGGTCTTGAGGCTTTAAATAAGGCGTTAAGTGAATAATTTTGTTAAAACGGATGTAATTTTTTGAAACATCCGTTTTATTTTTATTGAAAATATTAAAACAATATGTTATAATCAAAAAGAATATAAGTTAGTCTGGGGCTTTATGTCCTCAGCTGATAAATCAAAGGAGATTTTTATGAAAATCAGTTTAAACGGTTCGTGGAAATTCAAAAACACAACTGACGTTAATTGGTTCGATGCAACTGTACCCGGCTGTAACTACCTTGACCTTATAAATTGCGGTCAGCTTGCAGACCCCTTTGTGGGTATGAATGAAAAAAACAGCTATTTTGTTGCTGAAACTGACTGGGAGTACACCAGAACAGTTGAGCTTGCCGATGCAGATATTGACCATCAGGAAGTTTATCTCAAGTGTGATATGCTCGATACCCTCTGCGATGTTTTTGTTAACGGCACTAAAATTGCTTACACAGAGAACTGCCATATCAGATATGCTTTTGAGATTAAGAAATTTCTCAAGGCAGGGGAGAATACTTTCAGATTTTTATTCCATTCACCGGTAAACTATGTAAAAGATATTGCGAAAACGAGACCTGTTCCTCCCAATGCCAACGGACAGAACGGTGTATGTTTTGTGCGTAAGCCTCAATGTCATTTCGGTTGGGACTGGGGTCCTGTACTTCCTCCAAGCGGTATTTCAGGTGATATTTATCTCGAGAGTGTGGACTCTGCCGAGGTAACCGAGGTTATCGCTGTTCAGAAGCACTACGATAACAAAGTAGATATTGATGTTAAAACAGTCATCAGAAAAATTGACGATAAAGATACAAACTGTTTAATTACTCTCACTTGCCCTGACGGCAGTGTACAGAAACTTGAAAAAACAGAAGGCGTATTCACAGTTGAAAACCCTGAACTTTGGTGGACTTATGAGCTTTCGGGTAAAGATAAACAGCCTCTTTATTCTATCAAAGCTCAGGTGCTTCTTGACGGAGAAGTTATCAGCGAAAAGGAAATCAAGATTGGTCTTCGCACTCTTTATCTTGACAGAAGCCGTGATAAGTGGGGTATGAACTTCCAATTTGTTCTCAACGGTGTTCCAATTTTCGCTAAGGGCGGTAACTATATTCCCTCTGATAGCTTTATTACCCGCTTTACTCTTGACAAGATGAAAGAAATGCTTCAGGCTGCAAGATTCTCAAACTTTAACCTTATCCGTGTTTGGGGCGGTGGCTTCTACGAAAGCGACGATTTCTATAACCTGTGCGATGAGATGGGTATCCTCTTGTGGCAAGATTTCGCTTTTGCTTGTATGCCTTATCCTTTCTTTGATGAAGCTTTTCTTGCTAATGTCAAAAATGAAATCGAAAGCAATGTAAAACGTCTTCGCCATCACGCTTCTCTTGCTCTCTGGAGCGGTAACAACGAAATCGAGACTATGTCCGGTGGCTGGATGAATATGAGAAAATACATAAAATGGACTGAAATCTTCTTCTATGATATTCTTGAAAAAGAAGTCAGAAAATATGATACAGTCACATCATTTATCCCCGGTTCACCTTGCGGCAGTGCTTACGGTGAGGGTATCAACAGTGACAATGTAGGTGATACTCACCTCTGGAGTGTATGGCACGGTATGTCATCAATGAAAGAGTACAGAAACAGAATGACCCGTTTCTGCAGTGAGTTTGGTTTTGAGAGTCTGCCTGATATCAAATCAATCAGATTGTTTGCCGAAGAAAAAGATTACAGCCTTTCAAGCGACGTTTTCACTAACCATCAGAAGTGTGGCAGCGGTAACGATAAGATGCTTTACTACATCCGTTCAAGATTTAAACTGCCTGCAAAATTTGAAGATTTCATTTACCTTTCACAGGTAACTCAGATGGAATGTATAAGCGATGCAACTGAGCATTGGAGAAGAAATAAAGGCCGTTGTAACGGTGCGATTTACTGGCAGTTCAACGATTGCTGGCCCGTATGTTCCTGGTCAAGTATCGACTATTACGGCAACTATAAGGCTTTGCAGTATTCAGCTAAGCACTTTAATGCACCTCTTAGTGTTTCTGTTGAAGATACAGAAAACAATCTCAGAATCCACGCTCTCAATGATCTGAACGTAAGCAAAGAAGTTGTGGTTTCATATGAGATTTTCGACTTTGTCAAGGGTGTAATTGCCAAGGAGGAAAAAGCCTTAACAGTTGACAGAGTTAAGAACGAAATAGCATTTGACTTATCAATGGCTGACCTCAAGAAGAAATATAATGTCAAGACAACAGGTCTTGTGGCTAAACTCAGCTGTGACGGAGAAGTTGTCTCAAGAAAGACTTTCCTCTTCGATGTGGAAAAGAATCTTGATATGCCTGCAACCAAGCTCGATGTAGTCAAAGAGGTTAAAGACGGTGAAATTGTTGTTACTGTCAGGGCTGATAAGTTTGCGAGAATAGTCTGTGTTTCATCAGATGTCTCACTCAAGCCTTTCTCCGATAACTATTTCGACCTGCTTCCCGGCGAGAGTAAGACTGTTGCAATACCTCTCGAAGATGGTATCGATGTCTCGAAACAGCTGGATGCAATCAAGGCAGTTTCACTTTCAGATATTCCCACCAGAAACATCACTCTCAAAGAGCGCTTCCAGCAGTTCAAGATGATGGTGTCACCTATGAATATCGGCAACTGTGTCTTCCACAGAACAGTACCAAAAGATGTATCATTTGATTGATAAAGGAGAATAAATATGAAATATAATATCAAAAAGCTTTTAATAAATAACTTTGATGTCTATGAAGAAAATAAACTTCCGGGCAGAAGCTATTTCATTCCTTACACCGATAAGAAAGTTTTAAGCGAAAAGACTGCTCTTGATGAGCGTTATAACTCAGACCTTGTGACAGTTTTATCGGGTGAGTGGAACTTCAAATACTATAAGCAGATTTCACGTCTGCCTAACATTATCGATACTGATAACACTGCTTTTGATACAGTTGCAGTACCCTCAGTTTGGCAGAGAACAGGTTATGAACCCCCTTACTATGTCAATACAAGATATGAATTTCCTATGACTCTTCCCAACGTACCTGATGAAATGTCAGCCGGTGTATATGTTAAGAAGTTCAATATCAAAAATAAGTCTAACCCAATTATCACTTTCCTCGGTGTATGCTCAAGCCTTACCCTTTATGTCAACGGACAGTATGTAGGTTACAGTGAAGGCAGCCATAACAGTGCTGAATTCAACCTCAAAGACTTCGTTGTTGAGGGGGATAACGAACTTCTTGCCATCGTTTCAAAGTGGTGCAACGGTACTTATCTCGAATGTCAGGATATGTTCCGTGACAACGGTATTTTCCGTGATGTTTATATCACTGAGAACCCTGCTGAGTTTATTAATGATTACGCCGTTAAAACTATGAAAGTCGATAATGACTATAAGCTCACTCTTGATGTAAGCGTAGTCGGTGACAACCTCAAAGATAAATCAATCAAAGCTGAACTTTATTATGGTGATGAACTCATCGCTGAAAAGACAGGCGATGCTGACAGAGCTTCATTCCTTAACTTCGGCACTCTCAGTGTTAAAGAGTGGAATGCAGAAAAACCCGAGCTTTATACTCTTTATGTCTCACTTCTTTCAGGTGATGAGACCATCGAGTGCATCAGAAAGAAAATCGGCTTTAAGAAAGTTCTTATCAAGGGCGAAGTGTTCACCTTCAACGGCGCTCCCATCAAGTTCAAGGGTGTTAACCACCACGACACCCACCATAAGACAGGCTTCGTTATGAGTGCAGACGATCTTCTTAAGGATATTGTACTTATGAAAGAATTCAACTGTAATGCAGTTCGTATGTCTCATTATCCTCCTGATCCAATTTTTCTTGACCTTTGCGACGAATATGGTCTTTATGTTGTCGACGAGGCTGATATCGAAACTCACGGCACTCAGTTTAATGAAAATCTCAGATTCACAGGTAAGCCCAACGTAATTTCAAACGACAAGAAGTGGCTTCCAAGATATAAAGACAGAGTTCTCAGAATGTATGAGCGTGATAAGAACCACCCCTCAATCACAATGTGGAGTTTAGGTAACGAGTCAGGCGGTTGGAAGAATCACGATAAGTGCTGTGAAATGTTAAAATCTCTTACAGATATTCCTGTGCACTATGAGGGCGCTATCAGAACTCCCAGAGGTTCATATGATGTCATCTCAGAAATGTATCAGATTCCTCAGCTTCTTGAGAAAATCGGTGAACATAAGCTGACAGCAAGATATAAGAACAAACCTCACTTCCTTTGCGAGTACTGTCACGCTATGGGTGTTGGCCCCGGTTCACTTGAAGATTATTGGACTCTTATTTATAAATATGAAAACCTCTCAGGCGGTTGCATCTGGGAGTGGGCTGACCACAGCGTATATGATGAGAACGCCAAGTATAAATACACCTACGGCGGTGACCACGGTGAGAAGTATCACGACAGTAACTTCTGTGTTGACGGTCTCTTCTATCCTGACAGAACTCCTCATACTGGCGCTTACGAAATGAAAGAGGTTTACAGACCTATCAGATGCGAAAAGGCAGGGGACAAGACATACCGTTTCAGAAATACCAACGCTTTCACCAAGTCAGATATCTATGATGTAGAATATAATCTTGTTGTTGACGGTACTGTAGCTGAAAAGGGCAGTGTTGAACTTGATATACAGCCTCTCTGCAGCGCAGAAATCAAAATTGCTCACGCTGACATCGACCGTGATAAGGATGTATTCATCAACTTTATCTATACTGATAAAGCAGGCAATCAGATTGCTAAAGAACAGCTTATTCTCAATCAGAAGGTAAAAGAGCCTGAGTACATCGAAAAGAAAAAGGCTGAATTTACTCGCAAGAAAGATAAGCTTGTTGTAGATTTTGAAGGCGGCAATGCAATCTTCTCACTTGAAACCGGTTCACTTATCAGCTATGTTATCGGCGGCAAAGAAATGCTCAGCGATAAAGACGGCTTCACTCATAACCTTTACAGAGCTTATCTCGACAACGACAGAAATATTGTCAAAAATTGGGAAGCACTTGAAAATCTCGCATATAACGGCAGACTTTCATCATACGAAAACAAAGAGAAAGACGGCAGAGTGAAGATTGTTTCTAAGGGTACTCTTTCATTCAAGGGTAAGGAAATTTTCTACTGTGAAATCAAATATACCATCTTCCCAAGCGGTATTATGAGTGTTAAACCCAAGATTTCATATAAGAGCAAGTTCCAGAAGAGATTTGAACTTCCCAGATACGGTCTTTCAATTAATCTCGATAAGTCACTTCAGAATGTAAGCTACTACGGTCTCGGTGATATGGAAAACCTCAACGACTTTAAGGCTCAGAGCATTATCGGCATCTACGATGCAACGGTTGCTGATCTTAATGTTGACTATATCCGTCCTCAGGAAAACGGTAACCACGGTGAATGTCGTTATGTATCTCTCAAGGACGATGAGGGCAAGGGTATTATGATTCACTGCAGAAAGGATTTCTTCTCCTTCAGTGCCCGTAACTACTCAAACAAGACTCTCAGAAAAGCAAAGCATCTTGAAGATATCAAAGATGACGGACTTGTTTGCCTGAACATCGACGGCTTTATGCGTGGCACAGGTACCAACAGTTGTGGACCCAACCCCTTAAAGCAGTACAGAATTGAATTTAAGGATGACCTTTCATTCAGCTTCTACATCATTCCTCAGATGTGAAAATTCAACAATAAATTCTCTCAATATTCGTGATAATCTACAAGTGTATTATGCTTGAATATTGAGAGGTACTGTGATATAATTATTTTAATTAGGTATATCTTTTACCTTAAATTAACAAACGGAGGCTATCATTAATGAAGCAGTTAAACATTGGTATCATCGGCGCCGGCAGAATTGGCAAGGTACACGCTCAGTCAATTACATACAATGTACCGACAGCAAAAGTTCTCGGAATTACAGACGTTTTTAAAGACGGTCTTCAGGAGCTTGCTGACAAATACGGCATTGAAAAAGTATATAACGATTACAAAGAAATGCTTGCAGACGAAGAAATTGATGCAGTTCTTGTTTGTTCATCAACAGACACACACGCTGATATTTCTATCGAAGCTGCTAAAGCAGGCAAACACGTTTTCTGTGAGAAACCCGTAGATCTCACACCTGCTAAAGTTCAGGCTGTTATCGATGCAGTTAAAGAAGCCGGCGTGAAACTTCAGGTAGGTTTCAACAGACGTTTCGACCACAACTTTGCACACGTTAGAAATCTTATCAACGAAGGCAAGGTTGGTGACCTTGAGCTTATCAAGATCACTTCACGTGACCCTGCACCCCCACCAGCTGAATATGCTGCTGTTTCAGGCGGTATGTTCCTTGATATGACAATTCACGATTTTGATATGGCACGTTTCCTTGCAGGCTGTGATGTAACAGAAGTTTACGCTAATGCAACTTGCCTTGTTGATCCCGCTATCGGTGAAGCAGGTGACGTAGACACAGCTATCATCAACCTCAAGTTTGAAAACGGTGCTCTCGGTGTTATCGATAACACCCGTCGTGCAGCTTACGGTTACGACCAGAGAATTGAAGTTTTCGGTTCTCTCGGTGCAGCTATGGCAGCTAATGATACACCAACAAACGTTACAATTATGAACGATGCAGGCGTTACAACAGACAAGCCTCTCTACTTCTTCCTTGAGAGATATATGCAGTCATTCCGTGACGAAATGATTCAGTTCGTTGACGCTGTTCTTAATGACAAACCCACACCTACAACAGGTACAGACGGTCTCAACTCAATCCTCGTTGCTCTTGCTGCAAAGAAGAGCGTTCAGGAAGGCAGACCTGTTAAAATTTCAGAAATTTTATAATCACTTCGGAGTGTCTTTCACAGGACACTCCTGAAAGTGTTTTATGATAGTATTCATCTTCGAGGTGAATGAAAGGATTTGATTACATATGAAACTTACAATGGCTCAGGCTCTTGTTAAATTCCTCGACAATCAGTATATCTGCTTTGACGGTAAAGAGAGCAAGTTCGTTGACGGTATCTTTGGTATTTTCGGTCACGGCTGTGTTGTTGGTATCGGTCAGGCTCTCGAGCAGGGCGGTCACAATCTTCGCTATTATCAGGGTCATAATGAGCAGGG
>JAZQZO010000164.1:0-5506 GCA_045634065.1 Acutalibacteraceae bacterium | reverse complement strand
GAATTAACATACCGCGCTCTCTACCGATCTCTTCAAGAATCTCCCAAGGCATTGCCTGGTGAATATCAGGGATATTCTTAAGCTTATATCGACCTGTCAATTTATCTTCATAGCCGTCAACAAGAGTCTCAATGAGCCTGACAGCCATAGTTTCAATGTCAGTGACCTCGTCTTTGACCGAGCCGATAAACGAAAGTCTGTCACCCACCTCGGGGTCGTCAAATTTCGGCCAGAGTACACCTGGTGTATCAAGAAGCTCGATGCCGCCACCGATAGCAAACCACTGATTACTACGTGTAACACCGGGTTTGTCGGCTACTTTGGCTCTATTCTTACCGGCCATTCTATTTATAAACGAAGACTTGCCTGTATTAGGAATACCAACTACCATCATTCTCAGCGGCTTACCGGGCATACCACGGTCTTCATTTTTCTTTATGGTATCCTTGAGCACTTCTCTTACGAGATCTCCGTATTTATTAAGTCCCTTGCCACTACGGCAGTCTACAGGCAGTGCGTACTGTCCCTGACTTTTAAAGTACTCAATCCATTGTTTTGTTATATTGTCGTCAGCCACATCACACTTATTAAGAAGCACTATTCTCGGCTTTTTATTAGTTAATTCGTCAAGCTCAGGGTTGCGGCTTGAATAAGGTATTCTTGCATCAAGAAGCTCCGTAACAGCATCTACCAAAGGCAGGCTCTCTTTTATAAGGCGACGGGTTTTCGCCATATGACCGGGAAACCACTGTACTATCTGTTTCTGCTGATCTGCCATATTATCCCTCCTGAAAATCAAGACCGATTGCTTATCTGAATCGGTCTGAATTTTATTATTAATGTTATTCTATTATCCATTCTGAAGGCTTGTATAACTTGAATTCCTTTTTGTCTTTATCATAGTTGAAAATTTTCAACTTAGCAACGCCAAAAATATACTCCTCTCGAATAAATCCTACCATATCGCTACGACTATCCGTTGAGCCTTGTCTGTTATCCCCCATTACAAAGATGTGATTTTCGGGCACAACTAAAGGAAACTGTACACCCTGATTATTCAAAGTGCGATTATTGATATAAGGCTCATCAAGAAGAATACCGTCAACAAAAACGTCACCTGTTGAAAAGTCGATATCAACAGTCTGATTTTCAGTTGCTATAACTCGCTTAATTATAGATTCACCAAAAGCATTAGGTTGAGTTGAAACAACAATATCGCCTTTCTCCGGTTCAATGCAAAAGGCAGTAATAACAAGTCTGTCACCGTGATTAAGAGTCGGTACCATTGATGTTCCATCTACAGCTACACCTTTAAATCCGAAAGTAAATATCATTAAAACTATTATCAAAGCCCCTACAAGACTCATAGTTGACTCATAAAAGCTAATAATAATTTTTTCTTTTAAAGTAAGTTCACTTTTTTCTTTTTTAGTTATGTCACTTACCATATAGATAACCACCCTTGAAATTTACTCTACCTTCCAATCAGAAGGACTGTTAAACTTCATCGCACCTGTATACTGGTCAACACTGAACACCTTAAACTTTACCACACCAAGGATATATTCTTCCTGAATAAAGCCGATCTTATCGCTACGGCTGTCGGTTGAACCCTGACGGTTATCTCCCATAACAAATACGTGATTTTCAGGCACAGTTACAGGAAAGTCTATACCCTCATTATTGAGAGTGAGATTGTTGATATATGGCTCAACAAGTTTTACTCCGTCAACATAGACATCACCTGTATCAAAATTGATATCTACAGTCTGGTTCTCAGTTGCAATGATACGCTTGACAATAGGCTCATTGAAGTAGTTAGGCTGAGTAACAATTACCACCTGACCGTATTCGGGATTGCTGTCATAAGCGGAAACTATAAGCCAATCACCGTCGTGAAGCGTGGGCACCATAGACGAGCCAACAACACCGACTACTCTGAAAACAAAGGTGAAAATGATCATAATAGTCACGAGTGCAGTTGCGAGTACGGACACAAGATCGTAAAAATTTATATGAAGTTTATCTTTAAAAGTAAGACTTTCTTTTGATTTGAGTGTAATATCTTCCATTTAAGTCACCTCGGAAATATAATAGCCGGCCAGGTTAAAACCGACTTAAAAACAAAAGGAAGGTATGAAACCTTCCTTCCATTTGCGATGTTATCAGCCAATCTTTTCTTTAACTTTAGCTGACTTACCAACTCTGTCACGAAGGTAATAGAGCTTGCTTCTGCGAACCTTACCACTTCTGACAAGTTCAACCTTAGCTACGTTAGGTGAGTGAACGGGGAATACTCTTTCAACACCTACGCCGTATGATACACGACGAACAGTGAATGTTGATGAAATACCGCTACCCTTCATAGCGATGATAGTACCTTCGAATACCTGGATTCTTTCTCTTTCGCCTTCACGGATTTTAACGTGAACACGAACAGTGCTACCGATTTCGAGAGCAGGTACTTCAGCCTTAAGGCTGGGATCTGAGATGAGTCTGAGTTTGTCCATTGGTTTTTATCCTCCTAAATTCTGCCACGTTCATACCGAAAATCTATTCGACAGAGGACCGCTTGCTATTATACTGACTGAATTCAGCCGGCACCAACCACATAACTGTGATACAAATGCCTGAATATATTATCACAAGTCGTTATAGAAATCAAGTCTTTTTTTGAAAATATTTCATATTTTTTCTAAAAGCAATATTATATAAAAAATCAAACTCATCTGAATGTAGTTCCGTCTTCAATCATAAGCTTTTTTCTGATGATTGTGTAGCTTGTACCCTGGTGCTGTTTCTGAATTTCATCTGCCAGAAGCGAAGGATTGACATTGGTGACACTGCCTGCAGGAAGTGTGATACTCACCTTGACTCTCTCACCCATTGAGGAAACCTTATAGTCCTTGATAAACTCAATGAGATTGATACCCTTAAGCACCTTGTGTCTGCCCTTTTTGCCGAGTTTTTGGACAATAAGCTCGTCCTTTGAAAGCATATCTTCGATATCTGATTTCAGCTCTTCTGCTTCCTTTTCACAATCAAAGAGAATGTCAAACTCACCGAAAGCTATGTATTTGGGGTCGTACTGTGGCTCATCAACACTGATGATGTCGATGCCCGGCGGCATTGAGCCCTTGAGCATTTCGAAAAGCTCTTCGTTGCTACTCTCACCAACTATTCTTACATCCATACTCTCGCAGAGACTTTCCATACCCAAGGATAAAGGAAGTGCGAATGTCATATACGGATGTGGGTTGAAACCCTCGGTGTACCATAAAGGTAAATTTGCTCGTCTGATGGCACGGGTCATAGCTCTCATAAGGTCAAGGTGTGAGACATAACGACTCATACCCATTTTCTTAAACCATATTCTGACGCATCGCATCGCATTTACCTCCGTTAAGTTTATTGGTACCGCAACCTGAACATTTGATTCTACAGTGTGGTGTTGTGGTTGCCTGCTTGGATTTCTCGTTTTCATCTATAAGGAACTGCTTTCTGATACCGTAATCCAAGTGGTCCCAGGGCAGTATTTCTGTGTATTCGCGTTTTCTGCTTGTGTAGAATAAGGGGTCAACTCCCAACTTTTCAAACGCCTGCATCCATACGTCAAAGAGGAAGCTGTCATCCCAAGAGTCAAATTTACAGCCATTGCGCCAAGCGTACTCAACGACATCGCAAAGGCGTCTGTCACCTCTTGCGAATACGCCCTCGAGGAAGCTGATATTAACCTTATGGTAGCTGACGGATATCTTTCTTGTCTTAACTGATGAAAGAAGATGATTCTGCTTGCTTATAAGCTCGTCTATGGTATCCTGAGGTTCCCACTGGAATGGAGGAAATGGCTTTGGTACGAATGAAGCGACGCTGATGCTGACCTGAACGCCTTTACCTTTGGGTCGGTCGGGATTGGTGTAGAACTCGCCTACTACCTTCTGAGCAAGATCAGCTATACCTGCTACGTCATCGTAGGTTTCAGTAGGAAGACCCAACATAAAATAAAGCTTAACTGCTGACCAACCACCTGTGAAAGCCTGTCTTGCAGTAGCGAGCATCTCTTCTTCAGTGACATTTTTGTTGATAGCATCGCGAAGGCGCTGTGTGCCTGCCTCAGGAGCAAATGTAAGACCGCTTCTTCTGACCTTCTGAAGATATCCCATAAGTTTTTCTGAGAAGTTGTCTACTCGAAGAGAAGGCAGAGCGATATTGACCTTATAGTCCTCTGTCCAGGAAAGGAGTTTTTCCATAAGCTCTTCAAGGTGAGTGTAGTCACTTGTGCTTAAGGATGAAAGTGAGATTTCGTCATAGCCTGTGGTTTCACAAAGGCGCTTGCACTGAGCGTTGATTGTGTCTGCACTCTTTTCTCTTATGGGTCTGTATATGAAGCCCGCCTGACAGAAACGGCAACCTCTGATACAACCTCTGAGAATTTCGTGAACTACTCTGTCGTGTACCACCTCAACAAAAGGTACGATAAATTTATCAGGATAATGAACCTTATCAAGGTCACCGATAACTCTCTTGGTCACCTTTTCGGGGGCTGTTTCTTTGGCAGTGACTGCTTTGATAGTACCGTCGTCGTTATAGGTTATATCATAAAGCGAGGGTACATATACGCCGCCGATTTGTGCCGCCTGATTTAAGAATTCAGCCTTAGTACTACCCTGCTTCTTGCATTTTATGAGCAAGTCCATAACCTCGTTGGTGACCTCTTCACCGTCACCCAGCATAAACAAATCAAAGAAGTCCGCCATTGGTTCGGGGTTGCAAACACAAGGCCCGCCACCGACTATAATAGGTGTGAGGCTATCTCTGTCTTTGCTTTTTATCGGTATTCCTGCAAGGTCAAGCATATTCAGTACATTGGTATAAGAAAGCTCATACTGCAGAGTGAAACCGATCATATCAAAATCTGTAAGCGGATCGCCACTCTCAAGAGCAAAAAGAGGGATATTATTCTTTCTCATCTCCTCTTCCATATCGTGCCAGGGTGCGAATACTCTTTCGCACCAGACGTCGTCTCTTGAGTTTGCAACTGAATAGAGAATCTTTATGCCAAGGTGTGACATACCTATTTCATAGCTATCAGGGAAACAAAAAGCATATCTCAGGTCAATCTTGCTTTTGTCTTTTACAACGCTGTTGAGTTCACCTCCGGTGTATCTGCCGGGTTTCTGAACCAAGGGTAATATTTTTTGAACTTCTTTACTTATCATATTCTAACTCCATTTCTTAAAGAGAGTAATTACATATAAATATACCGACGTGGCAATAAGGCTTGGATTAAAGCCAACGGTCAAACTGTAGAAAATACTTATGCCCGCCAGAAAATTTACGCATACCGAAGATATTACGGTGAGTATTCTGTCGCATTTGTTTTCATCTATACTGCATAATAAAGTGTATCTTAAAACTCTGCCTATGTCAAGAGTATCAAGAGGTATCATATTAAAAAGAGCAATAATTATATTAACTGCTGTCAGTTTTAAAGCAAATATACTGC
>JAZQZO010000163.1:0-7105 GCA_045634065.1 Acutalibacteraceae bacterium | reverse complement strand
GACTGAGGATATGACGGCTGTCAATGAAATGAATGAACGGCTTGAACAAATCAGTCAGAGCCTTTCTGAAGAGGGCGACCTGCTTCGTGCCGAGAATGAAATTCGTGAGCAGAGAGCAAAAATTGCTGAGCAGACAAGACTATACGACTCGATTTCTGAGCTTGTAAGACCGTAGCTTGAAATGATATCGGGACTTATTGACACCGACGGCGATTTCAGAAAGAATATGGCTCATATCTGTATTCTTAACTGTTATGTAAAAAGAAGAGCAAATCTTTCCTTACTTAAAGACAGAAGGCAGCTTAATAACTCTGAGGAGCTTTATCTCAGTCTTAAGGAATCCTCGGAATATATAAGACTCTACGGTGGTGTTTCTGATGTGTACACTGCCGAACACAAGAAGCTTGATGCTGACCTTGTTCTTCTATGCTTTGACTTGTGGCAGGCTTTACTTGAGGAGCTTCTGCCTGAGCTTTATGCGGTAACAGCAAAAATCAGCTTTGATGACGGCTTCAGCTTCAGAATAATTGCTGATACAAATAAGGAGCCTCATATATTACATAGGTTTTATGACACTGCTCATAAGCTCGGCGGTGAACTTACACAGATATCGGAAGATGAAACCGTTTATGTAACTCTGAGAGTGAAAGGCGGTGATGCTGTATGATAAATTTTTTTGATTTGCCCGAATATCTGCAGTACACACTGATTTTCTTTAACCTCATTTTGCTTGTAATAAATATCTACTGCGTGGTGTCCTGTGTTATTTTTGAATTCAAAAAGCACCACATCGTTGCCAACACTGTTCTTACAGCGTTTACTTGTGTGCTGTACTTCACAGCAGTTTCAGCCAACTTCAATTATCGCAAAAACCACAAAGCAGACGGCTTTGATATTATGCTTATGACTGAGCATTTTATTCTGATGTCCCTGATTCTTATTGTTCTTTCTGCTCTTTCTGTTTTTGCTCTTTATGCAGTCTTAAAATGGAAGCGTGAGCATATTACTCCTGCTTCAATCAAAGAGGGACTTGACAGATTGCCTGCAGGTCTTTGCTATCACAACAAAGACGGTGTACCGAAGCTCATCAACCACAGAATGGATAATCTTTGCCGCTTTATTACAGGCGAGCCACTCTTTGATGCAAATGAATTCTGGAGAAAGCTGCAAAAGGGAGAAGTCTTACCTGATAACATTCCACAGCAGACAGGTGAAAATCCTATTGTTACGGTGCTTGGTAACACAACTCTCAGCTTCACAAAAATCGAAAGAGAAATCGGCGGTGAAAAGCTCTTTGAAATCCGTGCTACCGATATAACAAAAAAGTTTGCACTCAGCAACAAGCTCAGAAGATCCAACAATGAGCTTCGTGAGCTCAACAGACGACTTCAGGAATACGGTGAAAATGTTTATGACATAACCCGTGAAAGAGAGATACTCGCCGCAAAGGTCAATATTCACGACTTGCTCGGTAAGGCTCAGCTTGCAACGAAGAGATATATTGAAAACTCCGACTCCCACATAACAAAAGAAGAGCTTGTTGACATCTGGAACGGAACTCTCTATCTTTTTGACGGAGGCTTTGCAGAAACTAAAGACGATGTGAACTTAGATGAGCTTTATGATGCGGCTAAAATAATGGGCATCAGACTTATAATCGACGGCACGGTACCAAAAGACAAGAGCCTTCTGAGATTTGTAATGAGTGGCGCAAGAGAGAGTCTCACCAATGCCGTACATCACGCAAAGGCAAGTGAGCTTAAGGTGAAGCTTTACAGCACCTACACCCACTTTATTATTGAATATACCAATGACGGTCTGCAGCCCGAAGGTGAAATTTCTGAGGGCGGAGGTCTTTCGTCTCTTCGTCAGAGCGTTGAAACTGCAGGCGGTATAATGGAAACCGATATTTACCCGAAGTTTATATTAAGACTTAAAATACCCTCAAAGGAGGAGCTCTATGTATAATGTAATGGTCGTTGAAGATCAGGCTATGCCGAGACAGCTTTTTGAAGCTTTCATTTCAATGAGCGACAAATACAGACTTGTTCATTCAATAAAAAATGCCGATATGGCAGATATATACTGTGATCAGTCGCAGATTGACCTGATACTTATGGATGTGTGCACCGAGCTTAACTCAAACGGCCTTGATGCCGCAGAAAGAATCAAGCAAAAGCACCCCGGAATCAAAATTATCGTTGTCACATCTATGCCTGAGGTGTCATATCTTGAAAGGGCAAGAGCTGTGGGTGTTGATTCATTCTGGTATAAAGAGGTCAGCGAGGAGCCTATCCTTGAGCTTATGGACAGAACTATGGCAGGGGAGAGCATTTATCCCGACAAGACCCCTACCGTCAGCTTCGGCAACATAAAAAGCACTGATCTTTCAAAAAGGGAAATCGAGGTTCTGCGAGAGGTTATTATGGGCTTTACCAATGCCGAAATTGCCGAGAGGCTCAGTATATCTCAGCACACCGTCAGAGACTACATTCAGGTGATTATGGAAAAAACAGGCTACCGCACAAGAACGGAGCTTGCAGTTAAGGCAAGAGAGACAGGAATAATTATACCTGATAAAAAGAATTAAACTATAAGAGCACCTTTCGGGGTGCTCTTTTTTGGTACGCGCCCGAGCGACAGATGATATAAAAATTTCTCCCGCCGAGCAAATTTTTCTTCCTTACCCCTACATTTGTAGGGTGACTTTGTAAAATTAAAGGAATATAATTACTCTATGAATTGCTATTCATATTAAAAAATCGAAAAGGAGAAGATTAAAATGAAAAAATTAATAGCACTTCTTATGGCTGCGCTGACTGTTGTAACAGCCTTTACAATGGCAATACCTGCAACAGCCTGGTATCAGTACACCCCCGAGGAATGTAAGCATAACAGTATGATTCCCGGTGACAGATACTACGGTCCCGAATATTACTTCAAGAACGGCGACACCTGCTTCCTCTGCGGTTTTGTTTGTGAGCACCCTGCAGATAAGCGTGTATACTATGTTGATATTACAACATCAAAGTATGATAGTTATGATTACAACAGCGAAGGTCATACAAAATTATATAAGTGTGAGTACTGCTGCAAAACAAGCATAGCTGATGAAACAACAACCGAAAAGCATACATTTACTCATACAAAGTCAAATATGTATAATGATTATCATACATCAACCTGTACAGTGTGCGATTATACTGTTGACGGTAAATGCTCATTCAAAACTTATGTGAAGAAAACAAGCAGTGATAAGACTCACAGTCTGTATAAGAAATGTACTACCTGCAAGCAGAAGGGTTATATATCAAAAGATACAGAAAATCACACCTATAAAAACAATGTATGTACAAAGTGTAGCTTCAAGAGAATTGTTCCCGGTGCATTGAAGATTAACAAAGCAACCAATGCAACAAAAGGCAAAAAGAGAACAGTCAATGTCGACGGTAAATGGGTATACAGCAACGGTGAATACATCTGGAAGAAGCCCTATAAGTACACCTGCTACGATTACAAAATTGACGTTAAGGTTACATCTAAGAATGCCGTTAAATATCTTGTAAACACAGCTGCTGACAAAGAGCTTGATGATGGCAGAAATAACAGAAAGTTTTTCAAGAAGAATACATTTACTTATACTTACACAGGTATAAGAAACAAGAAGGCTACTAAGTTTACAATTTATATCACACCTATCAGCAAGACAGGCACATATGGTAAGACAGTCAAGAAGACTATTACCCTCAAAAACTGACAGGTACAGTATAAAAATTAAAATATATTCCTTTCCCCGATGAAAAAATTCGGGGATTTTTTATCTTTACCCCTACATTTGTAGGGTGCTTTTATGTCGGCTGAGAAGTATAATATAAGGAGAATGAAGCTTAAAGGAGACAGTTATGGAGAAAAATCTGAAAAAACTGACAATATTACATTCAAACGATATGCACGGTGATTTTCTTGCAGAAGATGTTGATTCAGAGCTTGTAGGCGGTGTTTCAATGCTTTCAGGTTATATCAATAAAGTCAGAGAAGAAGAAAAAAATACAATTTACTGCATTGCTGGTGATATGTTCCGTGGATCTGTTATCGACTCTGAATTTCAGGGGCTTTCAACAATCGAAATTATGAATATGCTTTCACCTGATGTTGTGACACCGCGTAATCACGAAACAGACTACGGTATTGCACATCTGCTTTTCTTTGAAAAGTGTGCAAAGTTCCCTATAATCAATGCTAATTTACATATCACAACAAACGGCGCAAGACTTTTCAAGCCTCATCATATCATTGAAATTGACGGAATGAAAGTGCTTTTCATTGGTATTCTCACTCAGGAAGTTTTATCGCAGACCAAAAATGATGGCATTATCGGTACTTTTGTTGACATTGATGAAGCTGCCGCAGAGGTAGGAAAAATCTGCAACACATATAATGCGGTTGACATTGATTTCACCGTGCTTCTCACTCACATCGGCTTTGAAGAGGATAAAAAGCTTGCAGCTCAGCTTGACCCTGACTGGGGTGTAGATGTAATCATCGGCGGCCACTCTCACACCTTTATTGATGAGCCTGCCGTTGTCAATGATATTGTTATTGTTCAAGCGGGTACAGGCACTGATCAGATCGGTCGCTTTGACATTATGGTTGATACAGATAACAACTGTATTGACAGCTTCACCTGGAAAACTGTACCTATAAACGATAAGCATTGTCCGAGAGATGAGGTGCTTGAAAAAATCCTCAGTCGCTATAAAATGCAGACCGATGCAAAATACGGCAGAGTGGTAACCCGTCTCAAAAAGCGTCTTACTCATCCTACCAGAATTCAGGAAACCGCACTCGGCGGTCTGTTTTCCGATATTATGTGTGAGTGTCTCGGCCTTGATATTATGCTTCTCGGTTCAGGTAGTGTGCGTAGTGACGAGCTTGGCCCTATTGTGCTTTATTCCGACCTTTGCGAATGCTTCCCTTATGATGATGCAGCCTATATGATTAAGGTTACAGGTGAACAGTTCAAGCGTATGATTAAGTTTATGGTGCGTGACGAAGTCTGGGACGGTGCTCACTGTGAATTCTATCAGTTTTCATCAGGTATGAGGGTAATTTATGACAGAGCCTCACACGAGTTCCAGAAATTTGATTTCAAGGGTAAACCTATTGAAGACGACAAAATTTACAGAATCGGTCTTCAGCAGTTCCATTTCAATAATCTTGAGGATTTCTTCAATATCTCACTTGAAGAAATCTTTGAAAACGGAAAGCCTGTTGTTGTAGCAACCTCGTGTCTCGGCATTTTCGACGAGTATCTGTCAAATCATCAGAATCTTGACAGAGATATAAGCGGCAGACTTGTAGTTATTTAAAAATATTTCTCTTTTACCCCTACATTTGTAGGGTGACATTCAAGTTTTATGATAGTATAATCAAACTGTAAACTTGTCAATTCGGCAGGGTACAATAAAAAACAAAGGAGAAAACCAAAATGAAAAAGTTTTTAGCTATCTTTCTTGCAGTTCTTATGGTTGCAACACTTGCTGCCTGCGGTGGCGGCGGAGAAACTCCCGAAACACCTGATGCACCCGATGCAACAGAAGCTCCTGTAGCCGGCGAAGTTCACGGCATCAAGGTTGAAGAGTATGCTGCAATGACAGCAGATGACCTTATTGCAAAGCTTATCAAGGATAAGACTGCTCCCACAGTAGAGGAGTACACAGCACTTATCGAAACAATCGAGCTCGCTGAGCTTGATGAAAGATTCAATTTCGCTGATAATGCTACTAACGATGCTCTTGTTCAGCTCAAGAGCGACGGTGCAACATTTCCCAATATTCTGGACTGTGCAAATGCTGTTATCGCTAACGATTCAGCTAAGGTAAGAGCTTACTATTATTCAAGACTCGGCAGCTCTTTCTTTGATGAATCAACACCGTATTATGCACCCATCAAGGCAAAGGTTATATCAGAAACAGAGCCTATCGCAATTGCATATGCTTTCCGTTATCTTGCAAGCAATTTCCGTTCAGATGCTGAATTCTGTGACTTTGTTCTTTCACAAAAAGCCAATGAAAACTTTATGGTAAGAAAGTGGTTCTCATCAGCTGTTACCTTCCTTCAGCCTGCTGATAAAACACCCTTTATTGATGCGATGCTTGAGCTTCTCAGTGATGAGAATATCGACGTTGTAACTGAGGCTGCTATTAACTGCGGTTCACTTGATGATGACAGATTTGTTGAGCCTCTCGCAAAGATTCTTAAGGATGAAAGCCTTGAAGATATACACGATGATGCTCTGACATCACTTGTTGAAATGTGGTATAACTATCCCGCACACGATAACTATTCAGAAGCTGCATACAAGGCAACTATGGACTACTTAAAGGGTGAATATACAAGTGCAGATCTTCCTCACTGGATGGGTCTTAGCAAAATGGCCAACAAGGGAAGCAAGTTCGATGTATGGGCAGCTGAGGCTACATATGTGAATAAAGATGAAATCGTTGAAGCTGCAAAGAACATCTTTGAGGATGAAGCAAAGGCTAGACTTGTCAGAACCCAGTGCATTTCAATTATCGGTGTCTTCGGTGACAAGGCTGACCTTGAAGCACTTCAGGCAACAATTGATAAGGTTGAAAGCGCATCAGACAAGAGCTCATATCAGTCAAAGCTTGATGCAGAGCTTGCTAAGAAATAATTCTCTCTCACCTTCGTGCTGTCCGACTTCGTGTCGGGCAGTGCTTTTTTTGGTACGCGCCTGAGCGACCGATGACATAAAAATTTATCCCGCCGAGTAAAATTTTTCTTCCTTACCCCTACATTTGTAGGGTGTATTTTGATTTCAGATGTTATATAATCAACTTAGGCATAAACCTATATTATTTAAAAGGAGATGTTTTCACAATGAAAGCAAAGAAATTATTAAGCCTCGTGCTGTGCCTTCTTATGGTGTTCGGCACAATGTCGGTTATGACCGCTTCGGCAGCAGAAACAACAATTTATGAGGTTGCAAACGCAACAGAACTCAACAATGCATTTGTAAACGCAGCACCTAATTCAGGCATCAGACTTACAGCAAACATAACTTCAGAACAGACATTTGCTG
>JAZQZO010000162.1:0-8731 GCA_045634065.1 Acutalibacteraceae bacterium | reverse complement strand
GAGATGCATTCATATGTATGGATGTACTACGATGAGTGCAAGGATCTGGGTATTGAAATCGAAGATAATATCAAGCTCGTTAATGCTACTAACCCCAATATTGAGGTTATCAGAAAGTCAATTGTACCCACTCAGCTTTGTCAGGCTAAGATCCACAACACATATGCTCCCTCATTCGGTATCTTTGAAGTGGGCAGAGTTGTTGAAGGCCTCAAGGAAGACGGACTTTGCAATGAAAATAAGAAGCTTGCAATCACACTCTTCTCAAAGACAAAGTCAATGGAAGAAATCTATTTTGAGCTTCGTGACATCCTTGCAACACTTGCTCTTGACCTTAAGCATCTTGCTCTTTCATATGAGACTAAGACTGCTGCACATTGCTATCAGCATCCCAAAAACCTCAATGCTGTTGTTCTCGGTGGCAAGGTAATCGGTGAAATCGGTATTGTTCATCCCACAGTTTCAAAGAAGGTTGACAAGAAGGCTAATATTGTTTATGCTGAAATTGATGTTAAGGATTTCGCTGAAGCGGTTGCAGATGCTATCAAGTACGAAGAACCCTCAAAGTTCCCCGGTATTGAAATTGACCTTTCATTCATCAGTGATAAGTTTGCTCCCATCGGCAAGGCTATTGAAGATGCAAACTGTCCTCTTATCAAGAAGGTAGAAGTTGTTGACACTTACGCTGACGAAAACGGCAAGTCAATCACTTCAAGAATCACTTTTGCTCATCCTGAAAAAACTCTGACAAAAGACGAGGTTATGGATGTTGTAAATGGTATTATCACTGACCTTGAGGCAAAGGAAATCAGCCTTAAGAAGTAATAAATTATCGCGTTTTTGATTCTTTTTCCGCGATAGGAAAAAGAATGTCTGTTCGGCGAGGGTGGAGAAAATGCAGAATAACCCCTCTGTCAAAATTGATAAGCTAATTTTGACATCTCCCCTTTCAGGGGCGACGAGAAAAATGTAGCACCTGCGGTGCAATTATAACAGTGCAGGAGTTTAAACACTTCTGCACTTGCTTTTTTATAAAAAGGAGAGTATAATAAAACTATAGCATATTTGCTAAAGGAGGAGAAAATATGAAAAACAGCAACGCTATTCAGGCGATAAAATTCGCACTGTTCTCAGCATCAGCAGGTATCATTCAGGTGGGTTCATTCACACTGCTCAATGAGCTTGTTCTGCCTAACATCAACATCGAAAACGAAAAGATTATGGCAATACTCAGTGCTGAGTATGGTGTATGCTATCTTATTGCTCTTATTCTTTCGGTTTTATGGAACTTCACCTTCAACCGTCGATTCACTTTTAAATCGGCTGCTAATATTCCTGTTGCAATGGCAAAGGTTTTCGGTTTCTACCTTATATTCACACCTGTTTCAACAATACTGGGCAATATGGTTACAGGTAAGGGTGTGAATGAATATATTGTTCTCGGTGTGACTATGCTTTCAAATATGATTCTTGAGTATCTCTTCTGCAAGTTTGTGGTTTACAAGGGTCAGGAAAATACAATCGAGGAAAAGAAATAAAAAATACGCAGAGGCTTGACGGCTTCTGCGTTTTTAGTTTGGGCGGCGGCTCCGTTGCCGAACTGCGTTCGGCACGAGGATGCCCATAGGGCATCCTCGAAATCGCTTTCGCGATTTACGGAGCCGCAACTTACCTTATACGTTGAGTAAAAACAAAGACGACTTCCTTTGAAGCCGTCTTTCAGTTTATTTTATATATGGGTACGGGTTTACCTTGTAGCCGTTTACAAGAACTTCAAAGTGAAGATGCGGCCCTGTAGAGTTACCGGTAGAACCGATTCTGCCTATCTGCTGACCCTGATATACTTTCTGACCTACGCGAACAGTAATAGAGCCTGGGTACATATGAGCGTAGCGTGTCTTAATACCGTTGCCGTGGTCTATTACTACTGTATGACCGTAGCCGTACCAACCGCTGTATGCAGTGACAACAGTGCCCGAGGCGGATGCAACAACGGGAATGCCTGCTGATGAGCCTGAGCCGAGAACGATGTCGATACCGCCGTGGTAGGACCAACCTGAAATGCTTGCACTTCTGTAGCCGTAGTGTGATGAAACTCGGTAAGCACCTCTTGTGGGCCAGATGAAACCTGTTGCACTTCCATATGAGCCACCGTAAGTGTTTGATTTGGTACCTATCTGCACAATTTCAGTTGTGGGGGCAGTGACAACTTTTTCAGAAACAGTAGCTGTATAAGCCTTCTGAGAATCGATATAGGTGACAAGCTCAGTTATGAGCATTTTGCCATTTTTGCCTTTTTGTACAGTCTTTTTGGTGCCCTTATAAAGAGTGGAAGTGTTACGCTTAATGGTGTCATATTTTATTGTTTCGTATTTTGTCACTGTTTTCATAGTTTTCACTCTGACAGGAGATTCATCGCTTTGAAGCACACTGAGAAGTTTGGCTGAGTCCCAGATAATATCGCTGTTTTCCGGGTAGTAGCCCTGCACGTACTCTATTTCTTCAACAAAGCCCACAATGGTATTATCGTCTGCCTTTTTTTCATAGGGGGCGAGTATACTGTCGAGAACTGAAAGGGCGTCGGACTCGTTATGGGTTGCGCATAAAAGTTCACCGTCAATATAGATTCCGCAGGCTCTTTTGTGAGTTGCGGAGCTGTTGGCGAGAAGACTTTCGCTAATAACAGTTGCGCTGCTGAGATTGCCGGGTCTGACCCTTTCTATTTCAAAGGTGATGCCTTTAAGGATATCGGCAGAGTCCGAATTGCCGTAAAGCATTGAGAGAGCCCGATTTTTACCTTCATTCCAAATGCTCTGATTTTCGGCATAAGCAATAGTAGTCCCTTGATACATTATCTTCAGGGCAGGAATTTTATTTCCGGAAGTCTGGAAAATGAAAATTACAATAAGAATTGTCGCCAAAGGCAAGAGATGATTATAAGTACTTTTAAAGAGTGTATCTTCTTTGAAGAGCATTTCTGAAAAGTATTTTTTAACTTCTTTAAGAAAGAAAGATGTTTTGTTTTCGTCATCCTGTTTAAGGGTCAGGAGTCTTATGGAGTTTATATCCTGCCTGATGGCCTTGCTTTTTGCCAATTTCTGACGGAGATTTTTATCTTTGAGAGTTTGAAGTGACTTGCCTATAGCTGAGAATATTTTGGAGATAACTCTGAAAGGCAATATCACAAGAGGCATAAGAATGCTGAAAAATTTCTTTAAATATCCTATATACATTTCACCGAGATTTTCGGCAAAATCAAGGAAAGAAACAAATGCATCTCTCTTATGAGAGTGGTTTTTGTCATCGGATTTTTTGCTTTGCACAGAAATATTTACTTCTGTGGGTATAATTATTTCTTCGGCTTCACCCTTGTCATATTTGGCATACTGAACATTGTCAGTGCCGTAAAGGGTAAAGATATCCTTATTTCCTTTGTCCAAGGGTGTCACCTCCTTGTTTTTTGATTATAGTTTTACTTATTTCTTGGGATATGTCAGTTTCTCTGCAGTCCAATCAAAGAGCACCTCATACATTTTGGCAGCCTCTTCTTTTGCTCCTTTTAGGTCGTGGTCGCGGTAGTTTCCGCATTCTTCAGCAGATACGCCGGGAATTTCTCCTGTGAATTCAGCACAGAATTTAAGAGCTGAGCGTGTGAGGGCAATTGCGCCTGACTTTGAAAGAGAGTCAAGAGTTATAAAGTAGAAACCTGTTCTGCAACCCATAGGTCCGAAGTAAACGATTTTATCTGCTACGTCGCTGTTTCTTACAAAGGTTGCGAAAAGGTGTTCAAGGGTATGGATTGCACCGTTTGACATAACATCTTCAACGTTGGGGCGTCTTGTTCTGATGTCATAGGTAACAGTGTTGGCATCTGTACGTGAGAGATACATACCCTTGGGAAGAATTGTGTGGTCGATGGTAAAACTTGCAATTTTTTTCATAATCATATTCCTTTCTCAGTTGAAGCTTAGTTTACTTTCGGTTTGCTTTATAAGTAAATTTTTAGTTGCTGTTTTAAGCCCACGGTTTTCGTAATTTGAGAGGGTGGGGTCGTCGGCTAAGATTTTTTTAGCCGCAGAGTGTGTCTGTCTGACAGTGTCCATATTCTCTGTGAAAGACGCTATTTTCATTTCCGGGAGGCCGTGCTGTCGAGAACCGAAAAATTCACCGGGGCCTCGAAGCTCAAGGTCTTTATCGGCGATTGTAAAACCGTTGTTGGTCTTGCACATAATTTCAAGTCTTGCTTTTGCGCTTTCGCCTTTGGCATCACTGACTAAAATGCAATAAGATTTGTCCGTGCCACGGCCGACTCTGCCGCGAAGTTGGTGAAGCTGTGACAGACCGAATCTTTCAGCGTTTTCTATAACCATAACCGTTGAGTTTGGCACGTCGACACCGACTTCTATAACTGTAGTTGACACAAGAAGCTGAATTTCACCTGACTGAAAATCTGACATAATCTTGTCTTTTTCTTTTGGTTTCATTTTGCCATGAAGAAGTCCTACTTTATAGTCGCGGAACTCTTTTTTTGCAAGGTCTTCAGCGTATTTGACGGCTGAAGCTATATCATTTTCATTCTCGTCGACGGCTGGACAGACAATATATGCCTGATTGCCTGAGTCAAGATTTTTCTTAATAAAGCCGTACATTCTTTCGCGGTAGGAGGTGTCAACGGCAAAGGTGGAAATCTTCTGCCTGCCCTTTGGCAGTTCATCTATAATTGACACGTCAAGGTCACCGTAAATGATAAGTGAAAGGGTACGTGGGATAGGGGTAGCACTCATAACGAGAGTGTGAGGGTTGTTGCCTTTGCCTGTGAGGGTGCCACGCTGTTTGACCCCGAAACGGTGCTGTTCATCGGTGACAACAAGACCTAAATTGTGGAACTGTGTATTGTCGGTAAGGAGTGCGTGAGTACCCACAATATAATCAATTTCGCCTTTTGCGAGTCGTTCTTTGATATCCGCTTTCTTCTTTGCACTAACGGAGCCTGTGAGAAGCTCGCAGGTTATATTCGGGTCTGTAATGAGATTTTTCAGTGTCTTATAGTGCTGCTGAGCTAAAATTTCTGTGGGTGCCATAAGAACACTCTGCATTTTATTTTTTGCGGCAGAGTACATAAGTGAAGCTGCCACAACGGTTTTACCGCTGCCTACGTCACCCTGAACAAGTCTGTTCATAGGCACATCGCACTTCATATCCGAGATGCACTGAGCGATAACCTTCTCCTGAGCCGAGGTGAGAGTAAAGGGCAATGAAGATGAAAACTCATCGGTGAAATCCGTTTTCAGTGAAAGGCTTGTCTTGCCTTTGTTTCTGTTTTTAAGGCGAAGCATAGCCGTCTGAAAAATCAGCAGTTCTTCGAAAATAAGACTCTTTTTTGAGATTTCAAGGTCGTTTCTGCTCTTTGGAAAGTGAATATTTCTAAGGGCAAAGTTCTTGTGAGCAAGTGAATATTCCTGCCTTATCTTTTCGGGTACCGGCAACAGAATATCATCTCTGAGGTAAGTGTCGAGGGCGTTTTCCATTATCTTTAAAAGAATGTTTGAGGTGATTCCTGCTGTCAGAGGATAGACGGGCTTAAGCCCTGCCTCTTTGTCAAAGGTCTCGACGAGAGGATTGCTCATTTCAAGACCGCCACCGCTTGCTGTCACCTTGCCGTAAAAGATATATTCTTCGCCTTGCTCGAGAGAATCGGCAAGATATTTGCTGTTAAAGATGTTTATCCTCACGCCTGCTTTGCCGTCGGTGACCATAGTTTTGTAGATAGTCATACCCGTACGGATTTTGTTTTCAATTGGGGCATAACCTACAATTGCGCTGAAAGCATAAACGTTGCCGGGTACCATCTGTGAAATGGGAGTCAGATCTGTGAAATCAAGATAAGTCCTCGGGAAAAAGTGCACAAGATCATAGAGAGAGTAAATTCCCAGCTTTTTAAGAAGCTCCTCTCTCTTTTCGCCTATGCCTTTTATATATCTCAAAGGAATATCTGACATCAGTTAGTTACACTCCAGGAATAAATATTTGCAAACAGTTCGTATTCGTTTACTGTGTCCTCGTAGGTGAGTTCTCTTGAATAATAAGCCATACCCTCTCTGAAGAGAAGAGGAATAAAAGGCTTTTCAGATGAAAAGACTTGAATAAAGGTAGAAATGTCAATCTTGCCCGCAGTGAAGTCTGTGTAAGCCTTGACTGTAGCAGAATTTTTATTGATACCGTAGTCGGCTGAACCGTTTTCTGAGAAGAAGGGTGAAAGACTCATATTAGGAGTAAGCTTCACTTCGCCTATATAAAGGTCGTAGTTGCCGTAGCTGAGAGCCTGAACATATTCTTCATAAGAAAGCGCATTGACAGTAACCTTGATGCCGACAGCTTTGAGTGAATCTGCAATCATTTCTGCAATTTTTTTCTTTGGCTGACTTTCATTGTTGACAAGTAGTGTCAGTTCTAAATATTCAAAGTTTTTGCTTCTGTATTGGTTGTGAGCATAGGCGAAAACATAGCCTGCCTCTTCGAGAAGTTCGCCGGCTTTCATAGGATTCTGCTCATAGAAAACAGTAGGTTGCTCACTGAGAACATTCCAGGTCGGGTTGAATGGTACATCACTTTGTTTTGCGATACCGCTGTAGGCTGAGTCCGCAATAGAAGATTTATTGACAGCATAGCAAAGGGCTTCTTTGACTTTCTTGTTTTTAAGCTCTTTGGTGTCTGAATTTATTCCGAGATAGACCATATTGTTAAGTGTGACTCTTGTGGTGTTGGCTCGGATTTTAGTGTATTCACCGTCACTGAGATCATCAAAGAAATAGGTCAGATCCCCTGTCTGCAGAAGATACAACTCTCCTGCATCGGAGGTTATTGGTACCAGGTCAATGCTGAGGGTAGCCATTTCTTCAAGTCTTGTTGAATGCTCGTTAGCAGAAAGGAAGTATTCGCCTGCCTTTTTTGCGATAGTATATCTTCCGCTTCCTGTGGGAATATCGTTGTCACCTGTGCCATATTTGACAATAGGGAAGGTCAGGCAGTTTTCGGCGAAGATATCAGGTGAAAGCAAGGTGAAAGTGACACTGCCGACACCTGCAGCCGCAGATGTGAAGTTTTCTAGTCTGCCCATATAATGACTGCTTTCTTTAGCAAGGTTAAATGAATATACAACATCCGACGGGTCAATGGTTGTGCCATCGCAGAAAAGAGCTTCGGGGTCAATGGTGACCGTGAGCATCTTCTCGTTGTTGGTGAAAGAAAGACCTATAAGAGGTTCTACCGTGTAGCTGTCAACAGGCAGAAAAAGACTGTCATAAATCAGGGTCATAAGACTTTTGTTGGTGGGACTTTCCGTCTTAAAGGGATTTAAAGATTTATTCTTATAATATCCGAGAGTCACTTTTCTCTCGGGGAGAGGTTTCGCAGTTTCTGTGACCTCGGTGGTGGTTTCTGTTGTAGTTGTGTCATCGTTGTTTCTGTCACCGCAGGCCGAAAAGATACCAACCACAATAGCGAAACACGCGAAAAGACATATCAGCTTTTTCATTTCAAAGCTCCTTTATTATTCGAATCTTACAATTTCCGTACCAAGGCATTTGCCTGTTTTTTCATCGATAGTGAAAATGCAACCGTTAATCATACACTTGCCCTTGGCGTTATCAAAACGCGTTGGCATATTGGTCTTGAATTTATCAATTACGATGTTTTTATCCACACCGAGGACACTGTCAATAACTCCGCACATACCTATGTCTGTGATATAACCTGTGCCACCCTCCAGTACTCTGTCGTCGTTGGTCAGTACGTGGGTATGGGTGCCGAAAAGGGCAGATATTCTGCCGTCGAGGTAATAGGCTAGTGCCTGCTTTTCTGAGGTAGCTTCAGCGTGAAAATCCACAAGAATAATCTTTGTCTTGCCCTCAAGCTCTTTTAACGCCTTATCCGCAGCGTAAAAAGGATTCTCGAGATTTTCCATAAACATAGTACCCATAAGATTAATGATGGCTATACAGTACATACCTATATCAACAATTGCCGCACCTCTGCCGGGGTTGCTTGCAGGGTAGTTGTAGGGCCTGATGATATATTCGTTGTCGTCGAGGAAATCATAGATTTCCTTTCGTCTGTAGGTGTGATTTCCTGTGGTTATAAAGTCAACGCCGCTTGTGAAAAGATGCTCAGCTGAAAAAGGTGTGATACCGTTGCCGGCGGATGAGTTTTCACCGTTGGCAATAGTGAAATCAATACCCTTGAGTCTTTTGAATGCCGAAAGCTTTTTTCTTATAAATTCGCAACCGCTGTCACTGACAACGTCGCCTAAAACAAGTATGTTCATCTTTTATCTCTTTCTATCAGTCATATAAATATTCGCTTACATCGAAGTCATCGTCGTTGGGATAGTAGTCCCAACCGTCGTAGTAGTTGCCCTGAGTTTCTTCTGATGCTATTTCGGGTATCTCTTTGATAACCTCAAACTTGTGACCCTGCATCCATAAGAAGTGGCTGACTCTGATAGTATAGCCACAGCCGGGAGGTGTCATCCAATCGCTGACAGATGCTTCGGGAAGACCGAAGTTTGAAAGAATAGTTGAAATAACACCACCGTGGGTAACAATGATAAGATCTTCTGTGCCTGTTTTAATAATACCGTCAACTATTTTTACAAAGGATGAGCAGACTCTATTGGCAAAGTCCTCGTTGCTCTCACCGAAAGGAGGTCTCACACCGGGTTCGCCTTTGAGCC
>JAZQZO010000161.1:0-1834 GCA_045634065.1 Acutalibacteraceae bacterium | reverse complement strand
TGCAGATATAGATATACTTTTCTGCGAGGAAGAATTTCTCCTGAAAACTGAAAAAATTAAGGAAAGCTACAGCGGTCTTAAGACAGTTATTTCGTTAGGTGACAGAATATGGTTTGAAAATATATTCAGCACCTATAATTCATCATCTGAATATGCATCTCTTTCCGATATTGAGGAAGACCCTGACAGATGCTCACTCATAATCTACACTTCAGGTACAACAGGCAAAAGAAAGGGCGTTATGCTTACCAACCGTAACCTTGCGGCTAACTCAAGCTATGATGCTTACAGTATGGACGAGGGTGATGTCAGCTTTTCTGTCCTTCCCATGCATCACGTTTTCTGCTATGCCTGCGACGTACTGAAAACTCTTTACGATGGCGGTTGCCTTTGCCTTAACGGCAATTTAAGTGAGCTTTATAAAAATATACTCATCTTTGAGCCAACCATTATGCGTATCGTACCTGCTATGTGTAAGTCCATACTGACTAAAATCAAAATCACCGAAAGACGAAATCCCGACCTCTCAAAGCGTGAAGCAGCAGAAAGAATTGTGGGCAGAAACTTCAAAAGAATGATTGCCGGCAGTGCCTTCTTAAGTCAGGCAGTCATCGACGAGCTTGCACTTTACGGTATAACGGCAAGACAGGGCTACGGTATGAGTGAGTGCAGTCCCCGTATTACAACATCAGACTTTTCCGAAAGCAACAAATATTCAAACGGCGTAATTATCGGCGTTGACGAGGTACGATGTGTTGACGGTGAAATTCAGGTTAAGGGTCCCAGCGTAATGAAAGGCTATTACAAAATGCCCGAAGAAACCGCAAATGCTTTCACTGCGGACGGCTTTTTATATACAGGCGACCTCGGCTATATAAAAGACAATCACATTTACCTTGTAGGCAGAAGAAAGAATCTCATCATCCTTTCAAACGGTGAAAACATTTCTCCTGAAGAAATTGAGAATAAATTTGCCGATTTCACAGAGGTAAAGGAGGTTATTGTTTATGGTGAAAACGATAAATTGATAGCAGAGATTTACCACGATGATGCATTTCTTGCTCATAAGGATGCCGATGAGATAAGAAATATTCTTGCTGAAATAGTTGATAAGGTTAATATGGAGCTTAATTCTGACAGAGCCATTTACGATTTCAGAATAAGAGAAAAGCCCTTTGAAAGAACATCAACTGGAAAAATTAAACGAACAGAATTCTATTATTAAGAGGTGAAATCAATGACAGAAATAAAGCTTAAAAGTGGTGAAACAGTCAAGGCCTATCCTCTTACAGGTTCACAGAATATGATGTATCTTATGTCCCTTAAATACGGCTCAGGCTACCCCGTCAACAATATCGGTTGCGGTTATTACTGGAAGGGTGAGTATGACAAGGGTGAAATGAAGGCTTCAATTTACGAGGCAATCAGACGCTGTGACACAATGCGACTTCGCTTTGTTATGGGTAAAAAGCTTCAACTTCATCAGTATGTTACTGAAAAGAGTCAGCTTATTATCGATGAATGGGATTACAGTGATATGACTGTTGAAGAGGCTCAGGACAAGCTTACAGCTTATTCAAGAAGCAATATACCTATGTTTAATTGTGAGGTACATAAAATTGTTCTCATTAAATTCAAAGACGGATACCACGGCATATTTATGAGAATACACCACCTTGCAATGGATGCATACTCTCTTAAGGTATTCATCAACGATATAATTGAGATTTACAAGCACAGAACACAAGGAACGTCTTATCCCAAGCCGATGAGAGAGTATATCCCCGTACTTGAAAAAGAACTCGCATATGAAGACTCAGAGCAATGCAAAGTT
>JAZQZO010000160.1:0-10241 GCA_045634065.1 Acutalibacteraceae bacterium | reverse complement strand
ATCTGCAGTTGATAACCTCATCGCAGTAGGACAGGGGGACTGAGTATGATTATTCTCAGCGTTGATTACGGTGATATGAGAACAGGTGTTGCCGTCTGTGATAAAATGGGCATCCTTGCTTCTCCTGTCGGAGTAGTCAAGGGTGACTATGCACCTAAGGTGGCTCAGGAAATTGGACGAATTGCTGAAGAAAAAAAGGCGGAGCTTATTGTAGTGGGTCTGCCGAAAAATATGGATGGCAGTGAGGGTGACAGAGCCGAAAAGTGCCGTGAATTCGGAAGGATGATAGAAGAAATTACAGGCATAAAAACTGTGATGTACGATGAACGACTTACAACAGTTTCAGCCCACAGAGCCCTCAGCACAAATAATGTCAGAGGTCAGAAACGCAAAGATGTTGTTGATGCAGTGTCTGCAGTTATGATTCTCGAGGATTATCTTAGGAAAATCTAAAGTTTTGGTCAAGCTTTTACAAAAGCTTGCGGGGTGCGGGGCAGAGCCCCTGCAATAAAAAAGATTTGAAAAACTTATAGTTTACAAGCGACGGACTTTAAACGGGTTCCGTCGTTTTTTGTTTTGGATTATTGTCGGAGTTTCTACCTGACGAAATCTGAAGTTTGCGGCAGAGGGTGGGCGGCTGACGTTAAATCGCGAAGCGATTTGCGAGTACGCCACCCAAGGGGCGGCGTACTCTTGCCGAACTGCGTTCGGCAACGTCAGCCGCCGCAACCACCGCAGAACTTAAAAATTCGTCAGAAAAAGGTTGAAATGCAGATAAAATGACGAATATAACAGGAATTTATTTCTTTTTCCTATTGCAAGAGGTGAAAAATAGTGCTATAATTTACCCATAAATAAAAGGAGGAATATTTATTATGGTATGTAAATTTTGTGGCAACACAATTGAGGATAACTCAGAGTTTTGCTTCATCTGCGGTAACAAAGTGATTAAGGACGAAATTCCTGCTGAGGCAGTTTATGCTCAGCCTGCTCCTGCAGAAATCCCTGTAGTTGCTGCTGAAGTTCCTGTAGCTGATAATCAGCCTGTTTATCAGCAGGCTCCTGTTTACGCTCAGCCCGGCGCAACAGTTTATGCTCAGCAGGCATATATCCAGCAGATGCCCGCACCTAAAAAGGCAAAGAAGGCTAAAGCTCCTAAGAGCACTTGCTCAAAGGCTCTGAAGTTCTTTGCAGCTCTTTTTGCAGCTACATTCGTTCTTCAGTTCATCCCCTGGATCTGGTATAAGAATGCTCAGAAGGCTGGCTATGAAGAAAAGGCTACAGCAATCCTTAACTCAACAATGGTTGGTCTTTGCATCTTTATGGCAGTTATCAGTGCAGTGCTTATCAAAAAGTTTATGCTGTAAAAAAATTGAATTTTTATTCCCTTCACATAAGTGGAGGGATTTTTCTTTTATGTCCGTCTTTTTATAGAATATTAATGCTTTTCAGGGCATAAACATTAACAGATAACTTTAGAAAAGAGGACGAAAATATGACAAGCACGAATATTTATAATTCTATTGCCAAGCGCACCAAAGGGGATATTTATATCGGTGTTGTAGGTCCCGTGAGAACAGGTAAATCAACATTTATCAAAAGGTTTATGGATGAGCTGGTGCTCCCGAATATCAGCGACGATATGAAAAGAGAAAGAGCAAGAGATGAGCTTCCCCAGTCGTCAAGCGGTAGAACCATAATGACTACTGAGCCTAAGTTTATTCCTGAGGACGCTGCCGAGGTCACAGCCGATGATTCTATGAGATTCAGAGTCAGACTCATTGACTGTGTAGGCTATATTGTGCCGGGAAGTCTCGGATACATAGAAAATGAGAAGCCGAGAATGGTAAAGACACCTTGGTTTGATAAAGAAGTACCATTTAATATGGCAGCTGAAATCGGTACCAAAAAAGTTATAGATGAACACTCCACAATAGGTCTTGTTGTTACAACAGACGGCACTATCGGTGATATTCCCCGGAGTGACTATGAGCAGGCTGAAGAGAGAGTCATAAATGAACTCAAAGCTATTAAGAAACCTTTTGTTGTGCTATTAAACAGCAAAGCACCTGAAAGTAAGGAGTGTAAAAAATTAGCTCAGGAGCTGACTGAAAAATACGGTGTTGCCGTTGTAGCTGTCAACTGTATGACTCTTTCTGAGCAGGAGATAAAAGATATTCTTGCAACGCTTCTTTACGAATTCCCGATAAGAGAGATGAAACTGAGCTTCCCAAAGTGGATATCTCAGCTTGAAAAAGAACACCCTTTGAGACAACAGATGTATTCGGGTATTATTTCCTCTGCATCAAAACTTCGCAAGGTGAAAGATGCCAAAACTTTCACTGCATCAATCGGCGAGACAGATAATATTCAAAGCTGCAGAATGGAAGATGTGGATTTGTCCTGTGGCAGTGTTACTGTGTCCCTCGGTGTTGAGCCGTCGCTGTTTTATAAAGTTTTAAGTGAAAAGACAGGACTCTCAATTGAAAATGAACTGCAACTTATGAGCGAGCTTGTGTCTCTATCAAAAGATAAGCAGGACTTTCAGCGCTTCAAACAAGCTCTCGATGAAGTTGAAGCTACGGGGTACGGCATAGTAATGCCAACGATGGATGAGCTGAGCCTCGATGACCCTGAAATTATGAAACAAGGCGGAAAATATGGAGTACGTCTGAAAGCTTCTGCACCGTCTATTCATATGTTAAAGGCAAATATTACCACAGAAGTTGCGCCTATTGTGGGTACGGAAAGCCAGTCTGAGGAGCTGATAATGTATCTGCTTAAGGAGTTTGAGGAAGACCCGTCTAAGATATGGCAGTCCAACATTTTCGGCAAGACTCTTGATTCTCTGGTTAATGAAGGCCTACACAATAAACTTTACAAAATGCCCGTTGATGCGAGAATGAAACTGCAGGAAACTCTCGAGCGCGTGATAAACGAGGGTTGCAGCGGACTTATCTGTATTATTTTGTAAGTGAGATGAAGAGGTGGGTCGCGGCTCCGCGAAATCGCCTTTGGCGATTTCCAAGGACGCCCCGCAGGGGCGTCCTTGAGCCGAATTTCATTCGGCTGGGGACCCGCCCCCCGACTTGCAGCCTGCACAAACTTGCCTTATCTTTCTAAATACTACTTGAATTTATATAAAAGCTGTTATATAATTGAATAAAAATTATGGAAGAAGGAAAAATATGTCAAAGAAAATCATTGTCGCAGGTGCAGGCCACGGCGGTATTACCTGCGGTGCGATCCTAGCCAAAAACGGTTACGATGTAACTATCTATGAGAAGAATGACGAAAACAATATGGGCCACGACTGGACTGACATTTTTGATCCCAAGGCATTTAAGGCTGTAGGTATGGATATGCCCCCGAGAGAAATGTATGAGTTTAAGAATAATATGACATTCTTCGGACCTGCTATGACAACTCGTCTTGTTCAGGATGTGCCTGAAAGCGAGCTTGAAATTCAGATGGAAAGACGCGATATATACAAATGTATCATTGATTATGCTAAGGAATGTGGTGTAAAGTTTGAATACGGCACAGCGGTTGAAGGCCCCGTAATGCTCGGCAACAGAGTTGTAGGTATCAAAACAGCTAAGGGTACCGAGTATGCTGACCTCGTAATTGATGCTTGCGGTATCAACTCACCTGTAAGAATGAATCTTCCCGAATACCTCGGCATTCAGAAAGAAGCTCAGCAGTATGAACGTTTCTATGTTTACAGAGCGTTCTTTGAAAAAATGGAAACTGCTGAAGAAATTCAGGACAAGTTCAGAGTGCTTATGTTCTATAAAGGCGAGCTTGGCATCTGCTGGGTTGCTGATGACGGTGAGTACACTGACGCTCTTATCGGCAGATTCAAGGAGATTGATATGGATGCCGTTGAAGAGACTCTCGCAAGTCTGAGAAAAGACTTCCCTGATCTTGGTGAGAAGAAACTTCGTGGAGGTCAGTTTGTTCAGATTCCTGTCAGACAGCCTCTTGGTGTTCTTGTTGCAGACGGCTATGCAGCTATCGGTGACAGCGCATTTATGACAGTACCTATTATCGGTTCAGGTATTGCGAACAGTATGAAGGCTTCAGCTATTCTTGCAGATGCAATTATGAGCGACAAGACAGAAAGCTATAGCGCAAAGACTCTCTGGAAATATCAGAGAGAGTTCTATTCAAAGCTCGGCACAGGTCTTGCGCCTCTTGCTTCAATCAAACTTCTTCTTACCAGACTTCAGCCTGAAGAACTCGATTACATATTTGGTACAGGCATCCTCAACGCTGATGATATGACAATATCAGCAGACTCAACAAGCCTTTTCGCTATGGTTAAAGATATGGCTGACCCCGAGCCTCTGATGGCTAAGATAAAGGGTCTTGCAGGCAACACAACTATTCTCAAGAAAGTTCTGAGAATGATTAAGGACATAGCAGCTGTAACAGTTGTAACTGCCGCTATGCCTGCTAAGTATGATGTTAAGGCTGTAAACAAATGGGTTAAGGCTTATAACGCTTGCTTTAAGTCATAATAAAATTCAAAAAAATCCACTGTACTTGTAAAAAGCACAGTGGATTTTTTCATTTGACAAGCTTTTTTATAATCTTTGCACCGACTACCACAGTACCAACAAGACCGATGACACGGCTGAGGTCTGTTATAACCTGGTCGGGGCTTACAGGAGCGTTTCTGAATACGAACTCCTGGAAAGGCTTTGCAGGCTTGTAGTCGCAAAGCTCGCCAATGGTGGTGCAATAGGTTTCGTAGTTTCTGACATTGTTTTCGTCAAAAATAAACATTCTAACTCCTCTTTGTTCGCCGGGGCCGTAGGTGTTGAAACTTGCACCCTGACAATAGCCAAGGTCAATGCCGTCGAGGTTTTTATAGAAGCTGTTGTTGTGGTCGTGACCCACAAACATTGCGAAGATGTCGCCTTTTTCTTTGAGGGCTTCAAACTGACCTGAATTTTTATCAGGGGCAGCAGGGGATTCATACATAAATCCGCCTCTTGCGATTGTTTCATCATCGAGTTTATAGAAAGTGTTTTTTCGACTCTTGTAGGCTTCAACTCTGCCTTTTGTGAAGAAATTCACCTTGTTGATTATATCGAAAAATTCAGGTACGGGAATATGCTGAAAAACGATGCCCGGCAGATAATCTCCGTTGGACTCCTTAAAGGAGTCTCTTTTATTTTTGTACCACTCAATCTGTTCTTTCTTAACGGGCGGGAATGCAGCGCCGTTCATAACAGCCTTGCCTGAGTCGAAGAGATAAATTGCAAGAGCATCTTTATCACTGCTGTCTTTGACGGTCAGAACAAAGGTGCCGGGGTCTTCTTCACTTCTTGGCTCGGAATAAACACAGTTGTCGAAGGTCTTATAGTGATCCATCTGCACCTGTTTGCTGCATTTGCAGTCATCGTCGTGGTTGCCGAAAGTCACAGCAAAAGGAATATTTCTTTCTTTTATGGGTGCTATAAATTGATCTATAACATACTTAACCTTTCTTTCAGGTTCTTTGAGATAGCAACCGCTATAGCCCTGAATCTGATCGCCTGTGAGGACAACAAGGTCAGGCTTTTCTTTATCAAGGGCAAGGGATATTAGTTTTATAGTGTCGGGATTGAGCTGATAATTTTCCTGAATATCAGCAATCTGCATAATTTTTAATTTGCCGTTTTTGAATTTAAGGTTGTTCATTCTTTATCTCCTTAAGTGGATATTGAAAAAATTATACTATGTACAGCTTATCAGGTCAAGCATAAAAATGTAAATCTTTAGGCGTAAAAGCGACATAAAATGAGAGGGTCACAGCTTATAATGTTATAGGTGATAAAAATGACGGGAATAATTTACGCCGATGTGCTGTTTATACTCAACACTTATATAACTTATGCAATACTTATGCTGACGGCGATTTTTCTTCATATCTCACCGTCACGTCTTAGGGTTTTGTTGAGCGCTGTTCTTGGCGGAGTCGGCAGTCTGATAATCTTGTTTCCGTGGGCAGATGATGGTGTTTTGGGCTTTCTTCGTTTGGTACTATGCCTTATATTGCCGGTTGTGGCTTTTTCTTACAGTGGCATAAAAACTTTAGTTAAGCAGGTTTTCGTATTTCTGTCGGTGAATTTTCTCTTTGCAGGCATAATGTTTGCCCTTTGGTACTTTGTCAGTCCTACGGCAGTGTACTATAACACAGGCATAGTTTATTTTGATATTGATGCTCTGACTCTTGTTGTGCTCACGGCTGTTTGCTATTTTGCAGTGAGAATTTTCAGGGGTATTATTGACCTGAAAGCACCGAAAAATACACTTTATGATGTTTATCTGACGATAGGTGGAGATGAGTTTTACCTGAGAGGTTTTCTTGATACGGGTAACAATCTGCAAGATCCTTTTACGGGCTCTGATGTGATAATTGTTTCCCGGAGTGCTATTGAAAAGTATTTTCCTATAGTGGAGGATATGAGCATAATTGTGGAGTCGTCGCCCCTTAAGATAAGATATCTGCCCTGCATAACCGTGTCGGGGAGCAAACTTCTGCCGGTTTTTAAATGCGATAAAGTGAGAATCAAGGGAGTGTCTTCGGACTTTTGCCAAAGGGGAGTAATAATCGGAGTCAGTGACGAAAAAATTAAAAACGGGGACTTTCAGGCACTTTTGCCTGTAGGCATATTCCATAACAATTATAGTGATAAGGGAGAAGATTATGAAGAAACTGAAAGATTTTTTGCTGAAACTGATATTTAAAATTATAAGCCGACTTTACAGCGGAGATATATGTTATGTGGGTGGTGCACAGAATCTGCCTGCACCCCTGACCAAAGAAACCGAAGAAGAAATACTTTCGGAAATTGAAGAAGAAAACTTTGAAAGGCGAGAACTTCTCGTCATACATAACCTTAGATTAGTTGTCTATATTGCACGGAAATTTGAAAACACAGGTGTGGGTATTGAGGATCTGGTGTCAATCGGTACTATAGGACTTATCAAGGCTGTCAATACGTTCAGACCCTCAAAGAAAATCAAACTTGCAACCTACGCTTCAAGGTGCATCGAAAACGAAATTCTGATGTATCTTCGTAAAACAGCCTCGCGGAAAAATGAAATGTCAATAGATGAACCCCTCAATGTTGACTGGGACGGCAACGAGTTGCTACTGAGTGACGTGCTGGGTAGTGACAGCGACAGCGTTAACCGCAATATCGAATATCAGGACGAAAAAAGGAGAATCCTCTGTCTAGTGAAAAATCTCTCTGATAGAGAACGGAAAATTATGACTATGCGCTTCGGTCTATTCGGCTCCAAAGAATACACACAAAAACAGGTTGCCGATATGATGGGCATATCTCAGAGCTATATATCGAGACTCGAAAAGAGGATAGTGCAGAAGCTAAAAAGGGAGATAGAAAAGGCATAATTCACTTATACAGTTGACATTTGCAACAAACAGTAGTAAACTTGTCTCATTACTTTAAGAGAGAGGATTTCTAAAATGAAACAAGTTACAAGAAAAACCGTTATTCAGTATAGCTTGCCGCAGTTTGGCGTTGGTTTGCTGACAACAATGCTTAACAACTATCTTATTTATTTCTATCAGCCATCATCAGCTTCAGGGCTTCCTACCCTTATTACCCAAGGTTATGTGTTCCTTGGTGTGCTGACAGTTATCGGCTTTATCAAGGCTGCAGGTCACGTTATCGATGCTGTTACTGACCCTATTGTTGCAGGTATGAGCGACAAGTCTAAGAACAAAAACGGTAGACGTATCCCTTATATGAAAGCCTTTGCAGTACCATTTGCACTCAGTGCTCTTCTTATCTTCTGTGCACCCTCATCTACACCCGGTATGCTCAATAATATCTGGGTTGGAGGCTTCATCTGGGCTTATTATATCTTCTATACTCTTTATATGATTCCTCACCACGCACTTCTTCCCGAAATGATCAGTGATGCCGGCAAGAGAGTTGATGCTTACACTATGAGTTCACTTTTCTTTGTTGTGGGTAGTATGCTCGGCTATGCAACAACAGCTATCGTTTCAATTATGAAGAGCTTCGGTCTTTCACCGCTTGCAGCCTGGAGAAGCACTTTTGCAGTTTTTGCTCTGATCAGTGTTGTACTTCTTCTTGTGCCTTGTTTTACAATCAAAGAGAAAGACTATGTTAACTCAGTTCGTCCTACAGTTTCACTTGCGGCGTCACTTAAACACGCTTTTAAAAATAAGCAGTTTGTTATTCTTACAGTCGGTCAGCTTTTTGAGGGTACAGGTATGGCATTCTTCCAGGCTTGTATTATGTACTACATCACAAGTCTTATGAACATACCGGAAGAGAAGTCAATCATCATTATGGCTTCATCAATTATCGGTTCACTTGTGCTTTATCCCTTTGTCAATAAGTGGTCAAAGAATAAGGGTAAAAAAGTACCTATGATTGCAGGTTGTATCGTATTTGCGCTGAGCCAGTTTGTTATCTGCTTTGCCGATAAGATTCCCGGCAACAGTATGGCTATCGCAGTAGCATTTGCTCTTGTGGTTTCATTCCCCTTTGCAGTACTCAACATTCTTCCCGGCTCAATGATGAGTGACGTTATCCAGTACGACACTATCAAGACAGGCGTAAACCAGGAGGGTATCTTCTCCGCTGCTAAGAGCTTCATCACAAAGATGGGTACTTCAATTGCGACTATGATGGTGCCTTCACTTATCGCTATAGGTGCAGTTTCAGGTGAAAATGTAACAAAGACAGGTCTTATGGCTGCTGCTGTTGCAGGTGGTTTATTCTGCATTGTGGCTATTATTGTTTTCTGTTTCTATAAGGAAAAGGAAGTTCTTAGTGAAATCAGAAATGCTAAAAAAGATAAATAATGCTATTTTTTGGGGGCACGCGTAGCGTGTCCCCTTGAGTTTTAGTTTTTGCAGGAGGTTGGCTGCGGTGGCTCAGGCACAGAACGCCTGCAGGCGTTCTGTGGGGGCGGCTGCGCCGCCCGACCGAAGCCTTAAGGCTTCGGTCCCTGAGCCACCGCTTCACCTTCACATCAAAGCAAAAATATATGTGAAAAATCTTGTTAAAATAAATATACTGTGATATAATGATATGAAAACTTGTAATCACAATCAAAAGGGGAGGGAAACTATGAATCTTACAGCCGACCAGCTTCTGGAGCTTAAAAAAAGAGAAAGAGATATGCTCGAGTGCTTCGTGAATATCTGCAATAAACACTCCATAAAATATTTCGTGCAGGGCGGAACGCTTCTCGGCACTGTCAGACATTCAGGTTTTATCCCTTGGGACGATGATGTTGATGTGAGCCTGCCGAGAGATGAATATGAAAGATTCCTTGCAGTTGCAGAAAAAGAGCTCCCCGAATATTACTTTCTGCAGACTAAAGACACTGACCCCGAGTACCCCAACAACTTTGCTAAAATCCGTGACAGCAGAACGACTTTCATCGAAACCAGTGCAAGAAACCTCAATATCAATCACGGTGCGTATATAGATATATTCCCTCTTGATAACTACCCAAGTGGCTGTAAAGCTAAAATTTATGAGCTTAAAAAGACCTTACTTACCCGAAGAATTTACAAGGCTTTCTATATGCCGAATATGAGTTTTATAGCTAAAATTATAACTTTAGTTACTATGATTTTTTACCCCTCGCTTAAGGGCGCTGTTGAAAAAAGAGAGAAACTTTTCAAATCTGTGTCACCTACCGACAAAGTTATAAATAACTCAGGTGCCTGGCTGGAAAAAGAGATAATTCCGAAAGAATGGGTGCAAAATAGCATTCAAATGGAATTCGAGGGTATAACGGTCAATGTTTCCGATAAATATGATGAGTGGTTGACTTATGTTTACGGTGACTATATGTCACTACCGCCCGAAAATAAAAGGGTAGGACACCACTACGTTGACTGTTTTGATATGAATAAACCTTACACTGAATATATAAATGAGGTGCGATAAAATGAATACATTTAAAGATAAAACCTTACTTATCACAGGCGGTACAGGCTCATTCGGTAACGCTGTGCTTAAGAGATTTCTCACAACTGATATCGGTGAAATCAGAATCTTTTCACGCGATGAGAAAAAGCAGGACGATATGCGCCACGATTATCAGGCGGCTTACCCGGAATATGCAAATAAGCTCAAGTTTTATATAGGTGACGTCAGAGATATCGCATCGGTGCGCAACGCTATGCACGGTGTTGATTATATTTTCCACGCTGCTGCACTCAAGCAGGT
>JAZQZO010000159.1:0-5238 GCA_045634065.1 Acutalibacteraceae bacterium | reverse complement strand
AGATGAAAGCCCACATTGTTATAGCCGTAAAGTGAATTGCCAATTCCTGAGAAAATATGCTCACCGGAGTGCTGCTGCATATCAGAAAAACGCTTTTTCATATCAATTTTTCCGTGCAAAATGGCGTTTTCTTTTATCTTTTCAGCATTTTCCTCAGAGTTCTTAACAAAATGCACTATCTTGCCATCCATAATTTGTATGTTTTCCACATTGATACCGCTAAGGCTACCTTTGTCACAAGTTTGACCGCCGCCCTCGGGGAAGAAGGCTGTGCGGTCAGTTTCGATGTAAATATAGTCCTCGTCACTGTAAAGCGAAACGACTTTACAACTGAACTTGGAAAGGTAGCTGTCGGTATCGTATAACTTAACTGTCATAGATACAGACTCCTTTATTATTTCCAGATGATATTTAGTTCGCTGAGGTCTCTGCCGTTGTCTGTGGGGAACCACTTTTTGCCAAGAGTCATCTCTGCTTCTTTGCAGAGCATTGTCAGCTTTTTAAGTGAAGTGCAATTGTAGAATGCGTACTCGTCAATCTGTGTCACACTTTCGGGGATAGTTAGTTCTGTGATGTCGTAGCAATATGAGAAAGCATCTTTGCCGATGAAAGTGAGTGAGTCGGGGAGAGTCAGCTCTTTGAGACTGCAACGGAAGAAAGCCTTTTCTTCTATAGACTTAAGAGTTGAGGGAAGAGTGATTTCTGTCAGCTCGTAGCACTTGTAGAAAGCCTTGGTTCTGATGGTTTCAACGCCCTCGGGGATAGTGTAGGAGATAGTCTTAACTTCTTCACCCTTGTCATTTTTGGTTGTTTCTATACCTCTTGCAGGGGGATAGAAGAGGATGGTTTTCATATCCTTGGAATAAATTACACCGTCAACATCACAGAAGTAAGGGTTGTTTTCGTCTACATCGAACTCGGTTATTTTTCTGCTGTTACCGAAAGCCCAGTCACCGATTTCTTTTACATTCTTACCTATAGTCACCTTTACGGCGTATTCAAGATTGACGGCGGCGAAATCTGAGATTCTTGTTACAGGTACGCCCTCATATTCATCGGGTATGACAATATTTGTTACCGCGGATTTATTGGGTACCAGAGTAACGGTAGCTTCACCGTCGGAGATTTTATAGTTTATACTTGTGTCGCCTGAAAGCAAGTCCATTTCCTCACCGCAGGATACGAATGAAAAACAGATGAGTAAGATCAGGCTTAAGGTGATTATAATTCTTTTCATTGTTACACGACCTCCTCTTGCTGCTTAGTACCCTCGGCTTCGGCAAGTCTCTGCTTAAGCTCTGCCACGCACATATCGTGTTTCTCTTTGGTGAAGTTATAGAAGATGAATGGTATGGTTGCAATGGCGTAGCCGATAATAGCAAACCAGGTGTGTATGCTGAATACGTTGCTGAGAATTTCTGAGTCGAAGAATACGTCCCAGTCTGAGGTGAAGCCCACTCTTTCAAGCAGGAAGGGTACCACATAACCTACTGCCATATTAAGAGGATTGGTAAACCAGGTGAAGATACCTGAAATTGAGTCGCAGCGCTCGCCGTACTTCCACTGATGATAAATCTGAACGTCGGCGTTGATACCCTGAGTGATACCCGAGTCGACAGGCTGAATGGTATTTCTCAGGAAAGTTGCTGCAAGGAAAATGATAATGTTTTCTGTCTTAATGGCAAGCAGTACACCGAAAATAGAAAGAATAGTTGCAACGCGGGAAATAAGAAGCACGTTTCTCTTCTGGAAGTGCTTTGTAAGGAATACACAAAGAAGATTACCTGCCGTCATACCCACAACAACGATGTTTGCCGCAACGCCTGAAAACCATTCCATTCTCAGTGAATATACAAACCACCAGGAAAGCAGGTTGTTGAGAAGCCAGTGCCACTGAGAGAAAACATTGGCAATATTGATCATCCAGAGATATTTGTTCTTGAGGGCGTTCTTTGCACCCTTGAAGAACTCAACCTTTTTACGGGTGTCGATATCTTCTTCGATAACTCTCTCTTTGCAGAAAAGAGCAGCAAGACCGAAAAAGGCGCCGACAAAAGCGAAGATAGGTACAAAGACTCTGTAAGTCCTGATGTTGAGATAACCGCCCGTAAGGCTGATGAGAATCGGGAAGAAGAGATTTATAATTGACGGAAAGAGACCTGTGATAATGGGTACGATAGAAAATAGTTTCTGTCTTTCCTGAGAGTTGGGAGTCATAAAAGATATAAGACCGCCGACATTGTTGAAGTTGTTGAAGAAGAAACTCATAAAGGTGAAAGCAAAGTGCAGAATAGTCAGCTTTGTAGCGTGGGGAAGATTTTGCACGGGAAGATAGGGGATAATCGATATAAGAATTGCTGACGGTATTGCACAGCCTGCAACAAAGGGCTTGAGTCTGCCGTACTTTGCGCAGAAAACTCTTCTGATAAACCAGGTGATGTAGTTGGTAACACCGCCAAGGAAAAGTATATTGCCCACAATCTGAGGAAGTCCCATCATGATACCCTCAAAGGTGTTGGCAGGGATGAAATAACAGGCAAGACCCACAAGAATCTGCCCCATATAAGACGCGTGGGCAAATTTTTTCATACCCGGTGAAAGTCTGCCGTGGTTTTCATATATGAGCATATTGGCAGGGTTAATGAATAAAAGAATATAACCGATAATAGTGCTGACAAGGTTAATCATATAGA
Source organism: Acutalibacteraceae bacterium (assembly GCA_045634065.1). GTDB lineage: Bacteria > Bacillota > Clostridia > Oscillospirales > Acutalibacteraceae > UBA6857. Next base: position 2,545 of record JAZQZO010000159.1, on the reverse strand, counting down.
AATCCATAGCCGGAATTTCCATAATAGCACCGCAGAAGTACGCGGTTGAGAATGTAACAATATTTGAAGCGGTTATAAATATGTATGTACCGCCCTGAGATGCAGTGTAGGCGGCCATTTCCTTGAGTGAGAGATACTCGCCCTCGGCAGGTGTACTCCAATGCTCTTTAACGTAAGACGGGGCACCCTTGACTTTGGTAATAATTTCTGAAAGGTTCATAACATTCCTCCTCCTGTTCTCATACAATTATATAGCTTTAAGAGGATAAAATAAAGGATAATTTATGTATAAGAATATTTTTGTCGAATTGTCTATAAGAGCGGGTGTAAAATTGTTAAATCCGCTGAAAAGCAAAAGCCTTGCAGCGGACCTGAAATCAGTTATTGCAATAATTTTTAATGGCGTCTCTTGCGTACTCTGCCGTTCCCTTGCCGTATTGGTCGATGTTGTTTCTGAATCGCTCATCAAGAACATACATCTCACCAAGACCCGAGAGGATTTCTTTAGTGCAGGTATAGAAGTTTTCGCTGATATAAGCCTGAAGTTTTTGGGCGAGCGCCTTAGCTTCATCGCTGTCTGCACCGGCACCGCTGTTCATTGCATTGGCAAAGTCAGCAAAAATAGCCATAAGCCCCTCGTTTACATCCTTTTGTTTATCAGCCGAGTACCCTGCCGTTTTTTTCTGAGCCTCTTTATAGGCATCGGTGTGACCCCATTTTTCTTTTACTTCCTTTTCATAGGAGTTCTTTGCTTTTTCGTATTCATTGTTGTTTAAGGATTTCATATCAAATTCACCTTTCTCGGCTTTATCCAGAGCATCGATTAATCTTTCAAGACGCTGTTTTTTTATAGTCAGAAGATTTTTCTGCTTTCTGAAAGCCGCTTTTTTGTTATAATCGGGAGAGGAGAGAATATCTTTGATGCTGCCGAGAGAAAAATCAAGTTCCCGCAGAAACATAATCTCAAACATTCTTTCTGCATTATTTTTGTCATAATATCGGTAACCGTTATTATGGTCTGTGGTTGCAGGTTTCAGAAGTCCAATTTCATCATAATAGTGAAGGGTGCGCACGCTGACTCCCGTGAAGTCTGCAAATTCTTTTATGAGCATTTTCATTTTCTCACCTCTGATATGAGTATACACTATAACGTAAGGTGAGAGTCAATAGGTTTGTGAAAAAATATTATTTTAATTTTCAAACGTGCTTCAGGTGTCGGCAGGGTACTGTAACACAATGTTAACACAATCTGTTTATAAAAATGTGAAATTCATTTTTACTTAAAACAGTTGACATTTGCGACACGATTAACTATAATATAACCATAAACAGGCATTTTGTGCCTAATTTACAGGAGGAAATTCCAATGAAAAAAATTATTTCAGTTCTTTTAGCAGTAATGATGCTTTTCAGCGCAGTTGCTCTTACATCATCAGCAGTTATTGATGACTGCGGCAATCACGATGAAGCAAAAGGTGAAGCTTGTCATTGCTGTGTTAACTGTCCCAATCTCCCTGCTAACCTTATTCTCAACTGTGCAAAACAGAACGGTGTATACGCTCCTTGCTGTGGTGAATGCAGCGGTATCTTCGACGGTATCAATTCCTGCGGTTGTGATTGCGGTTGCGAAGTTTGTGAAGGACTCAACAGCGACTTACCCAGCGACGATAAACCTGTCTTAGATGATGTTTTTGACGACGGAGCAAGAGAAAGTTTTGTTGATGGTTTCCAGGCTATACTCAAGAGAATCTCAGATGCTTTTGATGCATTCTTCGATGCAATCTTCGAGTTCTTAAGACTTGACCAGGTTCTTGGCAGAAACTAATTGAAGCTACATAAAAGGTCGGTTAAAAGCCGACCTTTTAATTTTCTGAGCACTTAAAGGGTAAAAACAGAATATGAAATATTTTTTAATAAACTATTGACATTTATTATGGGCTAATATATAATATAGACATATTGAAGGTAATCCTTTAATAAATCTACATATGGAGGAAATTATAATGAGAGCTTTTTTCGATTATTTCGAAGCTATCATGGCTGAAATCACAGTTTTACTTGACAAAATCCTCACAGCTGTTCTTGGCTCTGACTACAAAGGTGTATAATCAGACCAATTAGTTAAACAATTGTTTAAAGAGAAAAGGCCACTTCACGGTGGCTTTTTCTTTTTTATTTCTGAGAGACATAAAAAGAGATTATTAAAAAACTTTGAATAAACTATTGACATTTTTATTTTTATATAATATAATAAAACCATATTAAAGAGACTTCTTTAATAAATTATAAAAGGGGGAAAATATAATGGATTTTGTACTTTTTGAAGCAATCTATAAAGCTGTTTGTGAATTCGTATATGCTGTTATGGGCATTTTCGGTTACGAAGTAGTAGACGGTGCTATCGTTAAGGTTAAGAAATAATTATCGCGATTAAACAATTGTTTAATAAACAAAACCTGTCCTTAGTGACAGGTTTTGTTTATTATGTGTAATTTTAGTGTAATTTAAGTGCATAAATCATTAAAAATATTTATATTACCTTTGT
>JAZQZO010000158.1:0-9244 GCA_045634065.1 Acutalibacteraceae bacterium | reverse complement strand
GCCGATATCATCAAGATTGCTATGGTCAAGGTTTATCGCAGACTTAAAAATGAAAATATGAAATCCCGACTTATTATGCAGATACACGACGAATTGCTTGTTGAAGCACCTGAAAATGAAAGAGAAAAGGCTCAGCTTATCCTCAAAGAAGAGATGGAAAATGCTTGTCAGATGCAGGTGAAACTCACTGCAGATGTGAGCTTCGGTGAGGATTGGTATCAGGCTAAGGGATAAAGCTCAAAATTAAAAAAATATTCAGAAAAACTACCTTTTTCAAGGTGGTTTTTTTGTTTTTACTGTTGACTTTTAGGTAATATAAGTTTATAATATAGCATATGAAGTGGAGTGAAATCCCATAAATGGACAGCTAAATGGTGAGATATGGTGAATTTCATCGATTATTATATGTAAGAGAAAGAGGTGGTTTTTCTGTTGGTAGGTACATATGAACATAATATTGACGGCAAAAACCGTCTTTTTGTACCGGCTAAATTCCGTGCGGTTTTGGGCAGTGAGTTTATTTTTAAGGTCTGCCGTTCAAAGTATCCGTCAATTCAGCTTTATTCTAAGGCTCAGTTTCAGAAAGAAGTTGACGATGCTCTCAGAGGTGTAAAGGCAGAGGTGCTCAAGAGAAATATCAAAGCTCAGAAATACCTCGGTACCGGTGAGGCTGTCTGTGATGCTCAGGGAAGAATAGTTCTTGGTGGAGAAACAGCAAAGATTGCAAAGCTTGATAAGGCTTGTATACTTACCGGTTTCGGCGATTATGTTGAAATTATGAGTCCTGAGGTTTACGAAGCGTATAACAATGCACTTCTTGCGGCGGCAGTAGCTGCAGAAGCAGCATATTTCCCACAGGAAGAACTCAGAAACGAAAAGAGAAGCGAAGGCGCTTATCTTGATGCAGATTACGAAACTGAGGAATAAGAGGCAAAACAATGGAATTTTCACATATCAGTGTTTTATACTACGAAACCCTTGATGCTTTGAATATCAAGCCTGACGGCACTTATGTCGACTGTACTTGCGGTGGAGCAGGACACAGCCGTGGGGTGCTTGAGAGACTTGGTGGGAATGGCAGACTCATCGCTATAGACCAGGACCCTGAAGCTATTGAGGTTATAAAAGAGAGAATCGGCAACGATGAAAGAGTGACAATAGTCCACGATAACTTCAGCAATCTCAGAAGTATCCTGTCGTCTCTTGAAATCGAAAAGGTAGACGGCATTATGGCTGACTTGGGGGTTTCATCTCATCAGCTCGACACGGCAGAGAGAGGTTTTTCTTTCCACAGTGACGCTCCTCTTGATATGAGAATGTCAAAGCAGGGACTTTCAGCTTATGATGTTGTTAACACATATGATGAAAGAGATATAACGAGAATTCTTCGCGATTACGGTGAAGAGAAGTTTGCACAGAGAATTGCAAGATCAATAGTTCAGTATCGTCAGGAAAAACCTATTGAAATGACCCTTGAACTTGCTGAGATAATAAAAAATGCAATTCCTGCAGCAACAAGGCGAACAGGCGGTCATCCTTGCAAAAGAAGTTTCCAGGCAATTCGTATAGAGGTGAACGGGGAACTCCAGAAACTGCAGGATACCCTTGACGATATGTTTTATAGTCTTAGAGATGAAGGTAGACTTGCAATAATCACTTTCCACTCACTCGAAGACAGAATAGTAAAAAAAGCCTTTCAGAATTATTGCAAAGGTTGTGAATGTCCGCCACAGACTCCTGTTTGTATTTGCGGCAAAACCCCTGAAGGTAAACTTCCGTTTAAAAAGAAAACTGCTTCACAGCAGGAACTGGATGAGAATATGCGTTCAAGAAGCGCAACACTCAGAAGTGTAGAAAAAATAGGTTAAATCCTTTCTTATAAATGATAGAGGTGTAGAGAAATGACAGAAAGAGCATACAGATATGATTTCGGTTATGATGCAAACGCTGCAGTACAACCGAAAAGACAGGTTGAGGTTCAGACACAACCCGAATTCAAAGTAATAGTTAATCCTTTAGCAAAAGAGATAGCAAGGGAAAAAGAAGTTAATAAGATGGCTCTTAAGCTGTCAGCTCTTATGGCATCACTGCTTGTAATTATGTCAGTGTTCTGCTACAGTTTTGTGCTTATGAATGACAGGCAGCACAGCCTTACGGATATAGAAAATCAGCTTGTAATTCACCAGGCTAAAAACGATGAGCTTAAAGCAGAGCTCAATGCAATGGTTGCAGGTGTGGACATCGAAAAATATGCAGTTGAAAAGCTCGGCCTTATCAAGGTCAGTGCAGAAAACGAAGTTTACATAAAGGGCGACACAGCAAATAAAATTGTTTTTTCTGCAAAAACCAAGTAAATAAAAAGACTAAGACGGAATATAAATCAATAGAATGAAAAAAGGGCGTGGAAAGTAATTTAAATTTCTGATGCCCTTTTGAAAATATCACGGGGAAATCAGGTGTGTATATGTTAGAGCTATTTAAGAAGCTTACAGACGGTATATATAAAAACAGAGTCAAAAGGCGCACAGATAAAAGCTTTGTGAAGAGAGCAAAATCTGCTATGATATGCCTTGTGGCTCTGATTCTCATTTTTAACTTAGGAAGCATCGGCAGTATTATGATATTCAAGGGTGAAGAGTACAGTGAAACTGCGGCTGATAATCAGCTATCAGACACAATACTTGACCCTATAAGAGGCACAATTTATGACAGAAATATGACTCCTCTTGCTGTCAGTACTCCTGCTTGGATTCTGAGTGTAAACCCATCGGAAATAAAAAGAAAATTTGTATCAAGACCTGAACATCTTGAAGACTTCTATGAATATCTCGCATCAAATCTCTCAAAGATTCTTTCAGTAGATAAAGACGAAACAATGGAAAAACTCAAAAAAGAAAACTCACTTTACCAGGTTATCAAAAAGAGAGTAACAGGTTCAGAGAGAATTGCTATGCAGGAATTCTTTGCTGAAAGATATGTTTATGAATATCAGGCAACAGAGAGAAAATTTTTCTTTTTTGAAACAGTAGTTACAAAAAAGGGCAAAATAAACGCGGCCAATTTCTTTGATTATGAGAGCAACTCAAACCGCGAGTACGCAAAAGGCAACTTTGCTTCAACGGTTATCGGTGTTGTTAATGCTGATAACAAAGGAGAAACAGGTATTGAGGCTTATTACGATGAAGAGCTTCAGGGTGAAAGTGGCAGAATTCTTACAGCTACCGACGTTGCCGGAAGAGTACTTGAATCGTCATATGAGGCCTATTACGATGCAGTTGAGGGCAACGGCGTTGTGCTGACAATTGATTTTGAAATTCAGAGCTATCTGGAAAATGCTCTGAATCAGGCGTATGACAGCCTTGATTGTGACGGTGTTTACGGTATTGTTATGGATGTTGATACTGGTGCCATCCTTGCTCTTTCGGATAAACCGGACTTTGACCTTAATAATCCGCGAGTTCTTGATGCAAATGTCAACACTGAAACTCTTAAGAAGTTTGAAAAAGGTACTGTAGAATACTCAACAGAATACAGCCGTCTTTTATATGACCAGTGGAGCAGTTTCTGTGTAACAAACAACTATGAACCGGGTTCAAGTTTTAAGATTTTCTGCGCTGCAGCGGCTCTCGAAGAAGATATAGTTGGTGATATAAACAGCAAAATTTATTCCTGCTCAAGCAGCACAAGAATCGCAAACATCACATATCACTGTGCAAACTACAAGGCTCACGGTTCACAGTCTTTGACTCAGGGACTTATGAATTCCTGCAACACTTTCTTTATTACTCTTGGACAGAAACTTGGTATCGAAAAGTATTATAAATATTTTGAGGCGTTCGGTTTCACTGAAAGAACAGGCATTGACCTTGCTAATGAAGCCTACAGTGTTGTGCATAAGAAAGATAAAATGTCAAAAGTAGATCTTGCGAGTACATCATTCGGTCAGGGCTTCAGAATCAGTCCTATTCAGCTTATAACAGCTACTTGTGCGATAGCAAACGGCGGTAACCTTATGGAACCGTATCTTGTTGGCAGTGTTGTTGATGCAGAGGGAAATATCGTCAAAGAAACGGAGCCCACCGTCAAAAGAAAGGTTATATCTGAAGATACAGCTAAAAAGGTTGCACAGATGATGACTGAGGTTGTAAGTGAGGGTACAGGTAAGAATGCGAAGATAGAAGGTTATGCAGTTGCAGGTAAGACAGCATCTGCACAGAAGCTTGACGACAATGCAGAAAACGAAGTTTATGTTGCATCCTTTGTTTGTTTTGCACCCGCTGATGACCCCGAAGTTGCAATACTTGTCGGTGTTGATAATACTCACGACGGTTACCGCAGCGGTGGTGCTGTTGCAGCGCCTATTGCCAAGCAGGTTATGGAGCCTACTCTGGAATATCTCAGTGTTGAAAGAAAGTACACTGCCGAAGAGATTGCTAAGCTCAGCAAAACAACACCGGATCTTACCGGTAAGACAGTAAGTGCAGCGAAAAGTCTTGCATCAAACGAAGGTCTTAAGGTTAAAGTTGTGGGCAAGGGTGACACAGTTATTTCACAAATGCCTGCTGCACAGCAGACAATACCTCAGGGTGGCGTAATAGTTCTTTACACAGAAAAAGATGCCAAAACAGAAAAGACAACAGTACCTGATTTCACAGGACTCACAGTCAGTCAGGTCAATGCATTAGCAGGTGAATATTGTCTTAATATTGTTTTCTCAGGACCAACCGGTGAAGCAGGTGTTAAGGCTTACACACAGAGTATTGCCAAAGGGGCAGAAGTCGATATGGGCTCAAATATAACCGTTACATTTAAATTAGAAAATATAATTATGGACTGATGGGAGGATAATATGTTAGTTTCTCAGCTTTTTAAAGATGCTGCTTTGAGCAGGGAAATTAAAGACAAGGAAGTTACAAATATCACCGACAACTCTCAGCTTTGTCGTGAGGGTAGTATATACGTATGTCATAAATCAGGTGAAAAGTATGCCCAAGAAGCTCTTTCTAAAGGGGCAATCCTTGTTGTGTCTGAGAAACAACTATGCGAAAACTCCTATATTACAGACAACACAAAAAAAGAATATGCAAGACTTTGCAGTGAATTTTTCTCACATAGGCACAGAAACCTGAAACTAATTGCAGTCACAGGGACTAATGGAAAAACCACAACGGCAAATATGATTTACACTATTCTGACTATGAGTGGAAAAAAATGCGGCCTTATCGGTACGGTAAAAAGTAATATCTGTGGTAAAGAAACTGATACATCACTTACAACACCTGACCCGTTTGAAATCCACAGAATGCTCAATGACCTCTATGAATGGGGCGGGGAGTACTGTGTAATAGAAGCCTCATCTCAGGGGCTTGCCGAAGAGAGATTATACGGTCTTGACTGGTATATATCTTTGCTGACCAATTTTTCTCACGACCACCTGGATTATCACGGCACTATGGAAAACTACATCAGTGCTAAAAAACAGATTTTTAAAAATTGTGTAAAGGCAATTATCAACATTGATGATGAAAACAAAGAGGAATTTATCAGGGGATGTTCGGGGAAAATAACAACATATTCACTTTGCAGCAATGAAGCTGATTATATCGCTAAAAGCATCAAGCAAAATGAAAACGGTATTGACTACGCAGTTGTAGCGGATTATCAGATTCACAGAATCAGGATTAATATACCGGGTGAATTTAACATTATGAATTCTTTGGCTGCTATTGCAGCGGCAAGGGAATGTGATGTAAGTCTTGAGTTTTGCGCTTACGCACTCAAAAATTTCTCGGGTGTTAGAGGCAGAATGGAAATTGTCGATATTCCGGCAGAGTACAAAGTGATAATCGACTACGCACACACACCTGATGCTCTTAAAAAGGTGCTGCTGAGTCTAGGGAGTTTTCCTCACAGCAGGATAATAACAGTCTTCGGCTGCGGGGGAGAGCGTGACAGAGAAAAGCGCTCTTTAATGGGAGATATTGCTTCTCAACTCAGCGACATTCTTATCGTTACAAGCGATAATCCCAGAGACGAGGAACCGTTGAAAATTATCGATGATATACTCTCGGGTATAGAAAAAAATAAAAAAAGCGTCTATATTCACGAAAACAGACGAAAAGCTATCGAATATGCCTTGAAAATAGCAGGAAAGAATGATATTATTCTTTTAGCAGGAAAAGGCCACGAGACATATCAGATTGTCGGTAGAGATAAAATCCCTATGGACGAAAGAGAAATTGTCCGTGAAATTTTAAGTAAATAATTTCATATCAATACAAAAGAAGGGAATGTTTTAAATGAACATCACATTAGCACTTATTATTTCTTTTGCTGTATCTTTAGTTGTAACAGCAATTCTCGGATATGTACTTATCCCCGTGCTTCACAAGCTGAAATTCGGTCAGAATATCTTAACGGACATCGGTCCTGCCTGGCACGCAAAAAAGCAGGGTACTCCCACAATGGGCGGTACAATGTTCATCATCGGCACTATATTCACAACAGTGCTCACAATTCTTATCTGCATCGGCACAGGCTACTCGCCCTTCAGTGATATGGCAGAGCTTAAGAATCAGCAGATAGTACGACTTGTTTCAGGCATTCTTATGGCTTTCTGCTTCGCGCTTGTAGGCTTTGCTGACGACTATATCAAGGTTGTCAAGAAGAGAAACCTGGGTCTTACAGAAATACAGAAGACTATTCCTCAGGTAATTATTATTGCAGCTTACTTGGGTGGTCTTATTCTTTCAAAGAGCACTTCAATGTTTATTCCTTTCTACGGTAAGGTTGCTCTTGATAGCGTACCCAGTATCATTTTCTTTGTATTATTCGGTGTATGCGTTATTTACGGTTGCATCAACGCTGTTAACTTTACTGATGGTGTTGACGGTCTTTGCGGTGGTGTTACAATTCCCGTAGGTGCTGCATTTGCTGTAATCGGTATCATTATGCAGACAACTTCAGTTGGTATCCTCGGTGCAGCTCTCTCAGGTGCTTGTGTAGGATACTACATATGGAACCGCCATCCTGCAAAGGTTATGATGGGTGATACAGGTTCAATGTTCCTTGGCGGTATCGTTGTTGCACTTGCTTATGCTATTGAGTGTCCTCTTATTCTTCTTCCTATTGGTATCGTATATGTAATTGAGGCTCTCAGTGACGTTATTCAGATCGGTTCAATCAAGTTAAGACACAAAAAAGTGTTTAAAATGGCTCCCATTCACCATCATTTTGAGATGTGTGGATGGAGTGAAAAGAAAATCGTAAGAGTATTTACTTTTGTAAGTACTATCGGCTGTATTATCGGTGTTGCAGTTATGTATTTCACTGTAAAATAACAGCCCCATCAACAGGTTTAGGAGTGAGGAGTTATGAGCAAGGTTAAGGAAAAAATCCGTTACCTCTATGACGGTTATGTCATCAGGGGTAGTTTCGATTTCGTTTTTCTTTGCTGTGTGCTTTTACTTTTTACAATAGGTATTATAATGATGTTTTCTGCAGGCTATGTCTACGCGGAATACAACAAAGGAAACGCAACTGTATTCTTTACTAGTCAGCTTCAAAAAGCAATTTTGGGCTTTGCGGCGATGATAATTCTCAGCAAAATTGACTACAGAATTTTCAATTCCTTTCTTACTGTAATTATAAATATAGGTGCAGTCGGACTTCTCTTTTATGCCCTGCTTTCAAACCTTGGCAGTGGCGATCAGGATACAAGCCGTTGGGTATATATCTTCGGTATTCAGTTCCAGCCGTCAGAGCTTGCAAAGTTTGCAGTTATTCTGTTGATGTCATATCTTATGTGCGTTTTTCAGACACAGCTGAGAACACCTGCCGGTAAAAAGGCAGTTCTCAATTTCGATAGAGACAATCTGCCGAAATACGAGAGAGTTCTGTTCAAAAATATCAGAGGTCAGAAAGCCGCTTGTACAGTTCTCGCTCTTGCAGTTGGTTTTTATTGCGGCCTCATTCTTTTGGAAAAGCACTACAGTGCGGCAATACTCATAATGCTTATGGGAATTTCAATGCTCTGGCTAAGTGGCACTAGGGGCAGATATTTTGCAATAGTGTTGTCACTTATGGCAGTTGTTGTAACAGTCGTACTTCTCAAGCCTGATATTCTTTCAGGTTTCGGTTTTGCCGAAAGCCGAATTATGGCTTTCCTTGATAAAGACAACCCAGAATATATTGATGCGAGACGACAGACAGTCAACGGTCTTTACGCTATAGGTTCAGGCGGACTTTTTGGCGTGGGTCTCGGCAACTCCAAGCAGAAACAGCTTTATATCGCGGAACCTCACAATGACTTCATTTTCCCTGTTGTTATTGAGGAACTCGGTTTTGTTGGCGCAGCGTTTATTCTTTGCCTTTTTGCTTTTCTTATTTACAGAGGCTATAAGATAGCCATTCGCTGCAAGGATTATTTTGGTTCACTGCTTGTTATGGGTATTATGATTCAGATTGCCCTGCAGGTTATAATTAACATCGCCGTTGTAACGGATATGATACCCAACACAGGTATGGCTCTTCCGTTCTTCAGTTTCGGTGGTACTGCAATAATTGTACTGCTTGCCGAAATGGGTGTTGTATTGTCAGTGTCGAGAAAATCCTCGATTTCAAAATAAAGGAGAGTTAACTTATGAAAATATTATTTGCCGCAGGCGGTACCGGTGGTCACATTAACCCTGCACTTGCAACAGCAGGGGAGATAAGGGAAAGATATCCCGATGCTGAAATTCTTTTCGTTGGCACAAAAGATAAAATGGAAGCTAAGCTTGTACCTGCTGCTGGGTTTGATTTCACTACAATTAAAATTTCAGGCTTTCAGAGAAAAATCAGCATTGAAAATATAATCAGAAACTTAAAGACTATATTCTATCTTCTTTTTTGCACATTCAGTGTCAAAAAGATTATTAAAAAATTCAAGCCTGATGTTGTTGTCGGTTTCGGAGGTTATGTAAGTGGTCCTGTTGTAAGAACTGCAGCAAAAATGGGCATACCTACAGCAATACATGAGCAGAATGCTTATCCCGGCATTACAAATAAAACTCTCGCTAAAATCGTTGATAAGGTTATGCTTACAGCTGAAGAGGCTGAAAAATATATGCAGTGCAAAAATCCTCCTGCAGTCACAGGTCTTCCCGTAAGAGGCGAGATGCTCAGAGCAGACAGAGATTTTGCAAGAGCAAAGCTTGGCATCAGAGACAATCAGAAGCTTATCCTTTCAATGGGCGGCAGCCTT
>JAZQZO010000157.1:0-3010 GCA_045634065.1 Acutalibacteraceae bacterium | reverse complement strand
AGAAATTTCATCTGACGGTGCAAGCACTTCTTTTTTAGTTCGACTTCTCACGGGCAGAACTCATCAGATAAGAGTGCAGTTTGCATCTCGTAAGTTGCCTCTTGTGGGCGACAGAAAGTACGGCTCGAAGATTGATGGTGACATCGGACTTGTTTCTTGTTTTATTGGTTTCAGGCATCCGAAGACAGGGGAGTGGCTAGAGTTTCAGCATCCCGATTATATTTGAATTTGCGCTATAGGCGAGGAGGTGTTTCCTTGCCTTTTAATTTGTACTGCAAGGGTTGCGGCTCCGTGAAATCGCCGAAGGCGATTTCCGAGGACGCCCCGCGGGGCGTCCTCGTGCCGAACTGTGTTCGGCAGCGGAGCCGCCGCCCATTCACCGGTAGAATCCGTTGCTTATAAAGTCTACTCAGAATATACTTATGCAAGTTGCACTAAAGATTTATATACGGCACAAAGCAAATACAGTAAAATTTAATGGAAAATCCTATTGACTTTAGCACTTTAACACTGTATAATGGTAGCATTCGTTTATATTTTAGAATATAATATAATTAACCTAAGAGGTGATTTTAATGAAAAGAGTATATAATTTTTCGGCAGGTCCTTCAATGCTTCCTATTTCAGTTCTGGAAAAGGCTGCAGGTGAAATGATGTGCTATGGTGACAGCGGTATGAGTGTAATGGAAATGAGCCACCGCAGTCCTGTTTATGATGAAATTATCAAGAGTGCAGAAGCTCTTCTTCGTGAGATTATGGAAATTCCTGATAATTACAAGGTGCTTTTCCTTCAGGGTGGTGCGTCAACACAGTTTGCAGCGGTACCGCTCAATCTTATGAACAAGAATAACAAGGCTGACTACATTCTTTCAGGACAGTTCTCAACTAAGGCGTATAAAGAGGCTCAGAAGTACGGCGATGTAGTTGCGGCTGCTTCATCAAAGGACGACAATTTCAGTCGTATTCCCGAGACAACAAGAGAGTCATTCAGACCAGATGCAGACTATGTTCACATCTGCTATAACAACACAATTTACGGCACAAAGTTCGGTTATATCCCCGACACAGGTGATATTCCTCTTGTTGCCGATATGTCATCCTGTATTATTTCCGAACCTGTTGACGTGAGCAAGTTTGGTATGATTTATGCCGGTGCGCAGAAGAATATGGCTCCTGCAGGTCTCACTATTGTTATCCTACGCGAAGACCTTATTGCCAATGCAAGACCCGATACACCCGCGATGCTTGACTATAAGCTTATGGCAGACAATGATTCAATGTATAACACGCCTCCCTGCTACTGTATTTATGTTGCTAAGCTCGTTTACGAGTGGATCAAGGAGCTGGGCGGTCTTTCAGAAATGAAAAAGCTTAACGAGAAGAAGGCGGCTGTACTTTATGATTATCTTGATTCTCAGGATTATTATATAGCTCCCACAGAAAAAGGAAGCCGTTCAATGATGAATGTTACTTTCGTAACAGGTGATGCTGACCTTGATAAGAAGTTCGCATCAGAAGCTGCAAAGGCAGGTCTTCAGAATCTCAAGGGCCACAGAAGTGTTGGTGGTATGAGAGCATCAATTTACAATGCTATGCCCTATGAGGGTGTTGTAGCTCTTGTAGAGTTTATGAAAGACTTCGCAGAAAAGAATCCCAAATAAGAGGTGTCCTCAAATGAAAAACATTAAAACTATGAATAAGATCGCAAAAATCGGTCTTGATGAACTTGATAAGAATATCTTTAATATAAGCGATGATATCGATAATCCTGACGGCATTATGGTACGCTCAGCTTCACTTCACGATATGGAATTCGGAAGTGAGCTTAAGGCTATTGTGCGTTGCGGTGCAGGTGTAAATAACATTCCCACCGATAAGTGCGCAGAGCAGGGCATTGTTGTATTCAATACCCCCGGTGCTAATGCAAACGGTGTTAAGGAGCTTACAATTGCATCACTTCTTCTTGCATCAAGAAAAATCACAGACGGCATCAATTGGGCAAACACTCTTGAAACTGATGTTGCAAAGCAGGTAGAAAAAGGCAAGAGTGCTTTTGGTGGTTGTGAAATTCAGGGCAAGACTCTCGGTGTTATCGGCCTTGGTGCTATCGGCGGTCTTGTTGCCAATGCTGCAAAGAGTCTTGGTATGAGAGTTATAGGTTGCGATCAGTTTATTACTGTTGACGCTGCTTGGCATCTTTCACGCTCAATTAATAAGGCTTCAACTTATGAAGAGGTTTATGCAGAAGCTGACTATATCTCTCTTCACATTCCCTCAACACCTGCAACAAGAGGTATGATCAACGCTGAAGCTATTTCAAAGATGAAAGACGGTGTTAAGATTGTAAACCTTTCACGTGCTGATCTTGTTAATGTGGCTGATATAAAAGAAGCTCTTGCAAGCGGCAAGGTAAGCTGTTATGTTACTGACTTCCCCACTGAAGACACAATCAACTGTGAGGGTATCATTACAACTCCTCATCTTGGTGCATCAACAGGCGAGAGCGAAGACAACTGTGCTGTAATGGCAGCTCAGCAGCTCGGCGACTTCCTGATCAACGGTAATATCAAGCACAGTGTTAACTATCCTGATATCGAAATGCCCAGAAGCCCCGGCTCAAGACTTGTGGTACTACACAAGAATGTGCCCAATATAATCAGTACCGTAACAGGTGCGATTTCAGCTGAGGGCATCAACATTGATCATATGGCTAATCGTTCAAAAGGCGACTATGCAGTTATGCTTCTTGATACTCCTGACGAAGTAAGCGATGAGACCATAAAGGCAATTGCTGACACAGAAAACATTATCCGTGTTATTAAAGTTTAAGCAAATACTAAAGGCTAGGATTAATCCTAGCCTTGATTTTTTTTATGAGTTTTTACTCTTCGATGAACTTTCTCATAATAGTTGCGCCGTTTTCAATGAAGTTGCCTGTTGCTTTGGCGGTGTCTTCGTTAATTGTTTCAACGCCTGCCTTGGGCGCGTTCTTATGATAAATCATATAGGG
>JAZQZO010000156.1:0-1545 GCA_045634065.1 Acutalibacteraceae bacterium | reverse complement strand
AAAGCTTCCCTTCATTGACGCTCAGGACGGTATTTCAAATACCTTCTCAATTATCCCCGGCGCCCTTGGTAAGGACGACAGAATTTTCGCAGGCGATATCGATGTAGACTGTATCGGCGGTGCTTGCAGCAACCCCACTCTCTTCGAGGGTCTTGATACAGATATCGTCGACTAATCAGTCGCAAACAATAAAATACAAGGAGGTCATTTCAATGGCAGCAACACAGAGTCAGATCGACAATCTCGTTTCCCTTTTAGACGGCTACGTTCAGAAAGGCGGACATCATCTCAATATAAACGTTTTTACTAAAGAAACACTTCTTGATGCTCAGGCTCACCCTGAGAAGTACCCCCAGCTCACAGTAAGAGTAAGCGGTTACGCTGTTAACTTCATCAAACTTACAAAAGAGCAGCAGGACGAAGTTATCTCGCGTACATTCCATAACGAAATATAACTATGACAGGTTACATTCACTCCACTGAGAGTTTCGGCAGTGTCGACGGACCCGGTATAAGATTTGTCATCTTTATGCAGGGTTGTCCCCTGAGGTGCAAATTCTGTCACAACCCCGACACCTGGGAACTTAAAAAAGGAACTCAGATGACTGCTGACGAGCTTATTGCTTTGTATATGAAAAACAAGGCTTTTTACTCTAAGGGCGGCATCACCGTCACAGGCGGTGAACCGCTGCTCCAGATAGATTTTCTTCTTGAACTTTTCACCAAAGCCAAAAGTCACGGCATTCATACCTGCATCGATACATCGGGTATCACCTATAACCCTAATAACGAAGAATACCTTCAGAAACTCACTGATCTTATGAAGCTTACAGATCTTGTGATGCTTGATATCAAGCACATAGACTCAGCAAAGCACATCGACCTTACAGGTATGGACAACAAAAATGTTCTTGCCTTTGCTGAATTTATCGATAGCTTCGGCATTGAAATCTGCATTCGCCACGTAGTTGTCGGTGGCATCACGGACTCTGCCGATGATTTAAAGGCTTTAGGCAGATTTATAGGTAAGCTGAAGCATCTTCGCTATCTTGATGTACTTCCTTATCACACTATGGGAGTGAATAAATACAAAGAGCTTGGTTTAGAGTATCCTCTTGAAGGATTACCTGCAACAAGCCAACTGAAAGCAGCAGAATGTAAAAACCATATTCTGCAAGGCCTAAGAGAAATCAGAATAAAGTAACCTTCCCCCCTGCTCGGTAAAGCTGAGCAGGGATTTTTTGTTGACACTATGTAATATAAATGATAAAATAAAGCAAGAGAAAATATGAAAGGATGTTGATATTATGGCAGGACCCGGAGGCGGAGGAGGTTCACGCGGTGGCGGTGGCTTCGGCGGAGGTTCATTCGGTGGTGGCTCACGCGGTGGCGGAGGCTTTGGAGGAGGATCCTTTGGAGGTTCTCACGGCGGTAGCTTCGGAGGTTCACACAGTGGCGGTTCTTTCGGAGGCTCACACGGTGGTCATTTTGGAGGACATCATCACCATCATCACGGGCCGTTTTTCCGGGGGCCCAGACGACGTG
>JAZQZO010000155.1:0-4568 GCA_045634065.1 Acutalibacteraceae bacterium | reverse complement strand
ATTATCACAGATGCAGTTACTGCTAAGTTTAAGTACACTGAAGCTCATCTCGATCAGATTTTAGTTGATAAAGCTGATCAGATTGCAGGTATTGTTGCTAATCAGGGAAAGACAGTTGAAGAAGCTGCACGTTCATTTATTGGTACTGTAATGAATGAAAGTGTACAGTCTAATGCTGATACACTCAAATGGGTTTACTTCATTTGTGCGGTTGCATTTGTAGTTGCAGCAATGCCTATGTTCTTCTATGGTTTTAAGAACACTAAAGAACACATCACAGCTAACTACGAAAATATTCCTTCATTCACACACAACCTTAAGCTCCTTTTCAAAAATAAAGAACTTCTTCTCATCGTGCTTTCAGGTGTACTCGGCGGTGCAAGAATGGTTTACTCATATACAGGTGGCCTTTACTTTGCTAAGTACATTCTCAAAAATGAAGGTCTCTACGGTATCATAACTCTTCTTGTTATTCCCGGCGGTCTTGTTGCATCAGTTCTTGTACCTTGGCTTACAAAGAAATTCACAAAGAAATATACATACATTATTGTACATCTCTTCGGTGGTGTTGTAATGGCAGTTATGTATTTCGTAGGTTACGATGCTCCCTGGAAACTTATTGTTAGTGCTATCGGTCTTGTTCTCCTTGGTATTCCTCAGGGTGTTAACAACATTATGAGTTATGCTATGATTGGTGATACAGTTGACTATCTTGAGTGGAAAACCGGTGAACGTGGTGAGGGTATCTGTTTTGCAATGCAAACCCTTATCAATAAAATCGGTATGGCTGTCGGTGCATTCATCGGTGTTATGTCAATGAGCATTGCAGGTATCGATGCTGAAACAGGTTTTGTTAAGTCACCTGATGCACTTTGGAATGTACTCATCCTTTCAGGTGTTATCAGTATGTTTGCTTGTGCTGTACCTATGTTCTTCTATTCACTTACAGAAAAGCGTCAGAGAGAACTTGTTTCAGAAATTGAAGCAAGAAAGGCTGCTCAGACAAAATAAATCAGATATATATAATTTCAGCCACGCATTGAATGCGTGGCTGAAATTTTGCTAACAGAAAGTTTATTTCATATTTCTTTCGTAAGACTCGATCATTTTCTTAACCATCTGACCGCCTACTGAACCTGCTTCACGTGATGTGAGGTCACCGTTGTAACCCTGCTTAAGATTTACGCCAACTTCTGAAGCAGCTTCCATCTTGAACTTATCAAGAGCTTCTCTTGCTTCGGGTACTACACTCTTGTTTGAGCTTTTAGCCATTTCATATTCACTCCTTTGTGAAATAATCTTTGTTGCGTTTGTGATATTATTTTGTGTCGCAACTCTAATTATATTTGTGTTAGTTTTTTCCTAAATAAATTTTGGAATATTTTTCAAATATTATTGCATAATATACAAAAATGCTGTATAATGTCTTGAAAGTTACGAGGAGGAGTGGTAAATATGCAAAGCACACGTTTAATTGATATGCATACGCATTCAGATAATTCACCTGACGGTACACACTCTCCGATGTATATGTGTGAGCACGCGGTTCATAACGGACTGAGAGCTCTTGCTATAACAGATCACTGTGAAATAGATAAATTCTTTGAGCAAAAATATGCAAGCAGCGTTTTTCATTCATATTTTGAATCGGCAAAGGCGAGAAATGCCTTTGAAGGTCAGCTTTTAGTACTGATTGGTCTGGAAATAGCTCAGGTTCATAAAAATCAAACCTTAAGTGAGAAGATAGTTGATAAATATCCCTATGATTATATTCTCGGCAGTGTACACACACCGAGAGGTTATGATCAGGATATAAAAGAAATTGAGTATGACAAACTCGATGTATATGCTTTTATGAATGATTATTTTAATGAGCTTGCTGAACTTGCGAAATGGTGCGGTTGCGATGCTCTTGCTCATATCACTTGTCCGATGAGAAGAATTCAAGGTTTCTATAAAATTGATTTTGATTATGATAAAGTCAGTGAAAGTCTTGACAATTTGCTTCTTTCGATTATTAAGAACAACAAATCTCTTGAAATTAATACTTCGGGGCTCAGACAAGATATCGGACTGATGATGCCTGAAGAAAAAATTGTGAAGCGTTATAAAGAGCTGGGCGGTAAATATGTCACTCTCGGCTCGGATTCCCACACTGCACACGATGTTGGGGCAGGAATTGAAGAAGCAATGGCTATGGTAAAACGTTGCGGTTTTGATAAAATAACATTTTATGTCAGCCGTCAGGCTATGCAGATAGATATATGAGAAAGGATTTATGAAATGCAAAGTGTAGATTTGAATTTAGGTATTAAAATTGAAAAGAAAACCTTAATTGGCATTACATCGATTATTGTTATAATTATGATTTTTGCCGGTGTACTTACTCAGATTGTTCCCACAGGTGTATATGATGTTGATGCCAACGGAGCGATTATTAACGGAACATATCATGAGATACCACGCGAAGAAGTTGGTTATAGTTTTTGGCGGGTGTTTATCGCTCCGATAGAATCGTTTATATTTGCGACATCAGATGCTTTGACAGGCGTTTTGATAATATTTGTTATTGTTCTTATTGGCGGAACTTTCCTTATTCTGGATAAAAGTGGCGTGCTTAAATACCTGATGACTGTTATAACAAATAAGTTTTCTGGAAAGAAATATGCCCTTCTTGCTGTGATGATTCTTGCTTGTATGGCACTGAGTTCTTTTGCGGGTATTCTTGAAGAATCCGTTACTCTTGTTCCTTTAGCAGTAGCTATTTCTCTTTCTCTTGGCTGGGACTCACTTGTAGGTTTAGGTATCAGCCTTATATCTATAGCATTCGGTTTCTCCGCTGCAACATTTAACCCCTTTAATGTTGGTATCGTTCAGTCGATGGCCGATCTTCCGATGTTCTCGGGAGTTATGTTCAGATTATTGGTTTTCGCTGTTGTTTATGCCGTTCTTGTAGGTTTCTTTATTTCATACGCGAAGAAAATCGAAAAAGACCCCACAAAATCAATTTTCTATGAGAGTGACAAAAAGCTCAAGGAAAGACTCCTTAATGAGAGTGAAACAAAAAAAGCACTTGCAAACCCCAACTTGCCTAAGGCATCAAAGGCATTCGGTTATGCAATGCTTACGGTACTCATTGTAACTATCTGCTGTCTTGTTGCTAATATCTTTATCGATAACTCAACAATATCTGATATTATAGGCTATATGCCTCTTGCTTCAATGGCAATTCTCTTTACTGCAGGCGGTCTCAGAGCAGGATATATTTCCGGTATCAGAGGAAAAGAGCTTCTCAGCGGTTTTGCAACAGGTGTTAAGACTATTCTTCCGGTTGCGCCTGTAATCATCTTTATCATCAGTGTTACTTATATACTGAAATCCGGTATGATTATAGACACTCTTTTATATTGGGTTTACAATGCAATTCAGAATGTTAATCCCTATGCTTCAATTATTATTATATTCTTTGTAATTTGCATTTTTGAATTCTTCATTGGCAGTGGTTCAGCAAAGGCTTTTCTTCTTATGCCGATTCTTCTTCCTCTTGTTGATATGATCGGTATTGGCAGACAAAACCTCATCGTTGCATTCTGCATCAGTGACGGTTTCTGCAATGTGCTTTTCCCGACAAACGGAATTCTGATGATTGCACTTGGTATGGTAAACATTTCATATATCAAATATTTCAGAGCAACCTGGAAGCTTTTTGCCCTTGAATTTATAGCTGCAATAGGTCTTATGCTTTTAGGCACTGCAATCGGATATTAATATTATATAGCTGTCTTACTATTGTAAGGCAGCTTTTTTATGGTGAATCCAAGCATTAAATGTGTGGTTGTTTATTATATGATTAAAGCCCCTCGAATCAACGAAGGGCTTTGTTTTTTACTTGTCATTTGGCGAAATTATTTCGCGCCTGATTTCTTTGCGAGGCTTTATTACCTCTCTTTCAGGCAATTTCTTTACCGAAGAGTACACATCAGTAAATTTGATATTTTCAATTTTCGGAGCGACAGGTATGTTTATTTTTTTCTTTCCAGGCAGAAATACATCTGTGGAGTATCTGTTGCCCATTTTAGGATAGGCGGGAAGCAAAGGTCTTTTGCCCAACTTCTGTCTCTTATGGGTTAACCATAAGAGCATTAAAAGTATAAACAAAGTTACAAATGAGACTAAAAATCCAAGCTTTAACCCGGGAGCTTCATATTTGAATTCAACAACGTGCGAACCTCTTTCAATATTGATGCCAAGCATTGCATTGCCTATTTTGAGAATATCATCATCAGTAACCTTATTTCCGTCAACATAAATGCTCCAGCCTTTATCATAGGGGATAGAAGTATAGAGTATACCGTCATATTTTGTTACAACAGTACCTTTAATGTAATTATCCTCAAATTCTTCGGTTATTATTTGTCCTTCAGTGAGCTTTTCATAACCTTTTTCAAAAACTTTATCATTAATGGTATATGAAAACAGCTTGACAGTGCCGCTTGCTTCACCGTACGGAATTGTAATTGAAATCGTTTCATTTATGTTGTATCTGCCAAGGTCAAGAATACACTCCT
>JAZQZO010000154.1:0-4185 GCA_045634065.1 Acutalibacteraceae bacterium | reverse complement strand
GAATCAGAAGAAGAATTAATAACAAAGGCACGCGATTTTTTAAATCAGCCCATAAACCCTTATGAGAGACCCGTAAGATGCGCTATTTTTCAAACACCGACGTCTTCAGGCATCGCAATTTCAGCTCATCATCTTTTTGTTGACGGTTATAGCGTTTGGGTTATGTCTGAGCATTTCAACAATTATCTCAACGACGATAATTTCACACCCGCAAATTATCAGAGCTATTTGGAATATGTTGAAGCCGAAGAAAAGCATAAACACACAAAACGTTTTGCATCTGACAAAAATTTTTGGTTAGAAAAATTTTCTGAAGATGTAACTTTTTCTGTAATACCGAAAAGTTCTTCAACTTCTGATTTTGCTTCGGCAGAAATTAACCGTCAAATCAGCAACTCAACCTTTGATAAGATCAACAATCTCTGCAACAGGTATAATATATCTGTGCAGTCATATTTCAATACCGTTTACTCAATATACATTCACAGAGCCTTTGAGCATCCCAAATTCACTATCGGTGTCCCTGTTTTAAACAGAACTACAGTTGCTGAGTACAATACAGTCGGATTATATATGCACATTCTTCCTTTGTTTGTCAATATGCAAAACAGTTCATTTAAAGAAAATGCAATTGCTATAGAAGATTCGCATTTGACCCTTTTAAGACATCAGAAATTCACTCAACACGATATAAGAGAAGCTCTAAAAGAAGCTGACACTCCTGTTAATGTTTTATTCGATATTGCCACTGATTATCAGGAATTTAAAACCAACGACAGCTATGAAATCAGCTGCGTTTACAGTAATTCTCTTTCCTTGCCGATTGAAATTCATATGCAATCATATGGCGATGAAATTCACAATCTGAAAATACGTTACAAAACCTCCCTCTTCACTGAAAACGAGATTCAGACTATGATGAATTCCATTGTTGCAATTATCGAAGATTCTATCGAAAATCCAGAGAAGAAAATCAGTGAACTTAATATGGTGTCTCCGGAGGAACAAAAGTTACTTTTATCTTTCAACAACTCAGCCGCAGACTATGAAAAAGATAAGTGCATCCACGAACTTTTTGAAGAGCAGGTTACTCGTACTCCGGACAAAATTGCATTAGTTGCTACGGACAAAACTATGACCTATAGCGAGCTAAACAAAGAAGCTAACGCAATAGCACACTCTCTTATCGAAAAAGGTATCGGCAAAGGTGATATAGTAGGTCTTATGTTGCCGAGAAAAAGCTATCTTTTATCCGCTTTGTTGGGTATTCTTAAATCCGGTGCCGCATACCTTCCTATTGACTCCGAGCTGCCAAGTGAAAGAATTGAATATATGTGTAAAGATACCAACGCCAATTTGGTTCTTTCCCCTGAAAATATAGAGTCATTTCTTAAATCAGATAACACTGCAAATCCGGAGATAAAAATATCCAACGACTCCCTGTGCTATTGCATCTATACTTCCGGTTCAACAGGTCTGCCCAAGGGTGTTATGGCGAAGCACCGCAATGTGGTCAATTATATTTCAAAGAACGAACATAACATAGCAGGTAAAATTATCAAAGATGATTTCGAAGCAATTGTCTCAATGGCAACCTGCAGTTTTGATATCTTTGTTACCGAAACTGTTTTACCACTAGTAAATGGTTTGCGTACTATATTAGCTGATGAACAGCAGTGTAGAAATCAGTTTGCCTTAAACAAATTACTGTCAAAAGAAAAAGGTGAATTTTTACAGACTACACCAACAAAACTCAAAGTGTTAACAGCAGACCCCGCGCAACGTGAGTTTTTGCGTAATATTAAAGCATTGCTTCTCGGCGGTGAAGCGATGGAGTTGTCCTATCTTGAAGAACTTAGGAAAGTAACAAACGCAAAAATATACAACATTTACGGTGCAACTGAAGTTCCCATATGGTCAACATTTGCTGATACAGACACATTTGTTGATGCTATTACCATAGGCAAACCAATCGCTAACACTCAAGTATATATCGTAGATAAATATATGCAGCTTGTTCCCATCGGGGTACAGGGTGAACTTTGTATTGCCGGCGATTCTGTAAGCGGTGGTTATCTTAATCGTCCTGAACTCACAGCAGAAAAGTTCATTGACAACCCCTTCGGTGAAGGTAAGCTCTATAAAACAGGTGACAATGCATACTGGCGTGAAGACGGTAATATAGTCTTTGTGGGAAGAAACGACTTCCAGGTAAAAATCAGAGGACTCAGAATAGAACTTGGTGAAATTGAAAGTGTATTACAAGCTGTAGAAGGTATCGAGCGCGTCGTTGTAGTTGTAAGAAAAGATAAAGAAGACCGACAACTCATCTGTGCCTTCTATACAGGTGAAAAAAAGAGTGCTCAGGAAATAAGAAAAGTAATAGGCGGAAAACTTCCCCGATATATGTTGCCCCACATCTTCACTCACCTTGAAAAAATGCCTTTAACAACAAGCGGTAAAGCCAACAGAAATGCTTTGCCTGAAGTTGATCTTGAAAATATATCAACAGAAACAGAGTACGTAGCACCTGCAACAGAAAAAGAAAAAATTCTTACAGAATGTGCAGAAGCCGTACTCGGAAGTGAAAAAATCAGTGTTCTTGACAACTTCTTCGACATAGGCGGCGACAGTCTCAAAGCAATTGAACTTACAGCAAAGCTTGAGTCCAGAGGCTATCAGGTACCCATAAAGACTATCTTCGCTTGCAAAGATATGTGCGAACTTGCATCTGCCCTTGAAGTTAGTGATATTGCATACGAAATAGTCAGGTACGAGAGAGAATTACCTGCAACTTCTGCTCAGATGCGTGTATATACAGCACAGATGATGGTTCCAGAGTCTACTCTCTACAATATTAACTATACATTTAAAACAAGGAACATTAATAAATCTGAACTTGAAACCGCAATTAACAAACTTATTGAAAGACACGAAAGCTTAAGAACTCACTTTGAAAACAGAGATGGAATAATTTATCAGATAATTGATGATCCTTCAGATATTAAGGTTGAGGAAATTATCGATTCCAATAAGTTCTCAAAAGCCTTTGATTTAAGCAAATCCCCCCTTGTAAGAGTTGGCTGCAACGATGATACAGTCATTATTGATATGCACCATATTGCAGTTGACGGTGAAAGTCTGCCCACTCTCTTCAAAGAACTCAATGAACTCTATATGGGCAGAGATATCAGCGCTAATGTTGTTCAATACGGTGAATTTGCAGTACAGGAAGTAAATCTTGAAGAAAGCGAAAAGTATTGGCTTTCAGTGTTTGATGATGAAATCCCTGTTCTTGAACTGCCTACAGATATTACAAGAACAGACAAGCAGTCATTTAACGGTAGTTCTGTTTATGATGTAATTGACATTGACTTGCATAACAGAATTACTTTAAAATGCAAAAAACTGAATATTACACCCTATGTCTTCTATATGTCTTGCTTCAATATTCTGCTTTCCAAATTTTCCGGCAATGAAGACATTATTGTAGGTATGCCTGTAAGCGGAAGAAGCAGTCGCTTTCTTAATACAATTGGTATGTTTGTAAACACCATTGCATTAAGAAACAAGACTGATGGAAATAAGTCAGTTGTTGATTTGTTTAATGAGGTCAAATCAAACTCCGTTTCTGCTATTGATAATCAGAATTACCCGTTCGGCAAACTTGTAAAGAAGCTCAACATTGAATCTACCGGCAGAAATCCGTTGTTTGATGTTATGTTCGCTTATCAGAGTGAACAGCTGACGGATATTATCTTTGGTGATAATAAAGCGGAACTTCTTCCCGTACCTGTCACATCTGCAAAATGTGATTTCACATTTAACATTATGCCTAGAAACAATGATGTTGTTGTAATGGTTGAATATTGCACCGACCTTTACAGAGAGAAGAAAATTCAGAACTTTATCAATGCTTTCAAACTCATTCTTGAACAGTGTCTTGATGAAAAATCATTTATCAAGGATATTTCTCCTGTGACAAAACAAGACAGAGACACTCTTCTTTGTTCATTCAACGACACAGCACACACCTACGATATCCCCGAAAACTCAAGCCTTTACTCCCTCTTCGAGAAAGCAAGTGAAGAGAACAGGGATAAGGTATGTCTGAGAGTAAACGATGAAGAAATGACATTTGCTGAGTTCAGAGAATATGCCGAGAGAACAGACAGCAGCATACGA